>NZ_QUEB01000029.1:0-9129 GCF_003477845.1 Clostridium sp. AF34-13 | reverse complement strand
ATTAACCAAGTAGTCTTGTTTGACTACATCATTATTATACTAGGAGGAATGATTTATGAGTCAGAAATTTGGAATTGATGTGAGTCACTGGCAGGGAGATTTCAATTTTGCCAGGGCAAAGAGTAACGAAGGTGTAGAATTTGCTATCCTAAAAGCTGGTGGCGGTGACGCAGGGCTTTATAAGGACAGCAAGTTTGAAGCTAATTATGAGAAGTGTGAAGATTGTGGCCTTCCAAAAGGCGCGTACTTCTATGGTAATGCAAAGAGTGTAGCAGAAGCAAAGAAAGAGGCAGAGTATTTTATTTCAATCCTTAGTGGAAAGAAATATGAATACCCTGTCTTTTATGATGTTGAGGGTAAGATGATCACAGACAATGACCGAGCAACTCTTACAGAGATTGTGAAAGCATTTTGTTCTACTATGGAAGCAGCAGGTTATTGGGTAGGTATTTATTCATCGGAATCATTTTTTAACAGTGAAATGAATGACGGTGAGCTTACCAGGTATAGCCATTGGGTTGCGCGATGGGGAAAGAGTAAGCCAGCTCCTTCCAGTGGTGCAGAAACACAGATGTGGCAGTTTGGCGGTGAAACTAATCTGCTTCGTAGTAATAAAATCAATGGTCAAACCTGCGATCAGGATTATTGCTATGTGGATTATCCTACTAAGATTAAAGCGGCAGGACTCAATGGCTATACAAAAAGCCAGGCATCAGAACCAGCGCCTGCAAAGAAAACTGCAGTAGAGATTGCAGATGAGGTCATTGCAGGTAAGTGGGGAAATGGTGAGGAGAGAAAGCAGCGTCTCACAGAAGCCGGATACAATTATGCTGAGATCCAGGATATTGTGAATGGCAAATGTGGAGTGACACCAAAGAAGTCTGTCGACGAACTTGCAAGAGAGGTCATTGCAGGCAAGTGGGAAAACGGATCTGAGCGTAAGAGTAGACTCTTAGCAGAGGGGTATGATTACGGTGCGGTTCAGAAGCGAGTAAACGAAATGTTATCATAAGTTTGGGCCTGGGAGGAGTAATCCTTCCGGGTTCTTTTTTTGTATTTTACCAGTTCGGTCATACCGATAATTATACCCTTGAAACCGCTAAATTGCTTGACTTATAGCGGAACAAGAGCGTTAATAGGACTACCAAAAAGGAAGGAGAATTCGCATGAAACTTAGGAAAATAGAATCTTTAAAACCTAAGCAAAAAAAGCTAAGAGTATGTGCTTATGCAAGGGTATCAACGGACAGCTTAAAGCAAGGCGAGTCCTTTGAAAACCAGGTAAGCACCTATGAGCGCGTGATTAAAAGCAATCCGGAATATGAATTCGTTTCTGTTTATGCGGACCAGGGAATGACCGGTAGAAGCGAGAACAGACCAGAGTTTCAAAGAATGATTGCAGATTGCAAGGCTGGAAAGATAGACCTTATTATTACAAAATCGATTTCCAGATTTGCCAGAAATACCACCACAGTTCTTAAGTACACAAGAGAGCTGAAAGAAATCGGCGTCGGCGTGCTTTTTGAGGAAAACAATATTAACACACTTTCCTCGGAAGGAGAGCTGATGATGACGGTGCTTGCTTCCTTCGCACAGGAGGAAAGCCGCAGCATAAGTGAGAATAATAAATGGACTTTGAAAAAGAAGTTCGAACGTGGAGAGGGAATGGTAAATACAGCCCGCTTCATGGGATACGACAAGGATGAGACAGGGGACCTGGTAATCAATAAAGAAGAAGCCAAGGTTGTAAGACTAATATTTAAGATGTACCTTTTAGGCATTGGGTGTCATAGAATTGCTAAGGCATTAAATGAGGAAGGGGTACCGACGATAGCAGAAAGTTCTTGGCACGCAAGTACCATTAAGGGAATGCTTACCAATGAAAAATGCAAAGGGGATTTCCATATCCAGAAAACTTACATTCCGGAAGGAACACACCAATCCGTAAAGAATAATGGACAGGTGCAAAGTTACTATGTAACAGAAGATCACCCGGCCATTATTAGCGCAGAAGAATGGCAGCAGGTTCAGGAGCTTATGGAATATCACAGAAAGCAGAGAAACATTGGCAAAGGTGAAAAATACCAGAAACGATATCCAATGAGTGGAATGTTGGTGTGTCCATATTGCGGAAAGAGCCTGCGAAGAAGATATGTTTACAATCGAAAAGTCGAGTGGTTATGCGCCACTTATATTCATAAAGGGAAAGAGGCCTGTAAGGGTATCCGGATAAGGGATACAGAACTTACAGGTCTTTCTTTTTCGGAACCAATGGTAGTAGAGGAGGTAATGATAAATGGCGAGAAGCATTACGGTTATACCAGCAAAAGAGCCTACGATGCTGGTGAACGGGCAGCAGATAGAATTGAAAAAGAAAGTAGCAGCGTACTGCCGCGTGTCAACGGACCAAGAAGAACAGTTATCAAGTTATGAGAACCAGGTGCGATACTATACGGAAATCATAACAAGAAATCCTGATTACGAGTTGGTGGACATTTACGCAGATGAAGGCATCTCCGGTACCAACACCAAAAAGCGTGATGATTTTAACAGAATGATCGAGGATTGCAGAGCTGGGAAGATCGACCTTATTATTACAAAGTCCATTTCCAGATTTGCAAGAAATACCCTGGATTGCTTGAATTATGTAAGAGAGCTAAAGGAACTGGGCGTGGGGATTCGATTCGAAAAAGAAAATATCGACACCTTGGATGCTAAAGGAGAGGTTTTGCTAACAATATTATCTTCTTTAGCACAAGATGAAAGTCGAAGTATTTCTGAAAATAGTACTTGGGGAATACGAAGGCGCTTTGAAAAGGGTGAACACAAGATGAGCACCAAACGTTTTTTAGGATATGATTGTGATGAGAATGGAAAGCTCATTGTAAACAAGACTCAGGCAAAGATCGTGGTAAGACTTTATGAGGAATATTTATCCGGAAAAACAGTTGACTATATCGCCAGAATTTTCAAAAAAGAGAGGGTAAAAAGTTGGGATGGAAAATGCAACTGGCAGGCAAGCACTCTGGACTCCATGCTTCGAAATGAGAAGTATATGGGTGATGCTATTTTGCAGAAAAGCTATACTGCAGATTTTCTATCTAAGAAGCGTGTAATGAATGATGGTACAATTCCAAAGTATTATATTGAAGGAGAGCACGAGCCGATCATAGATGTAAATACCTGGAACGCGGTGCAGCAGGAATTGGCACGTAGAAAGAAATACTGTGAAGATCATTTTACGAATAATTACGCGGTGATGCCTGACAAAAATCCATTTTCAGGGAAGGTGGTATGTGGAAAGTGTAATAACCTTTATTCCAGGGTATCGTATACAACAAGAGCTGGAACTAAGATGAAAAAGTGGCGCTGTGGCTCTACCAATAAGAATTCTGGACATCGAGTTTGCACTTGTCCATATATTATGGAGAGTGCTTTGGAAAAAATATGTGTAATGACCTGGAATGCCATTGTGGAGTCAATCGGAGATTATGAAACACTATGGAACATTAATATTGAGTCAGGGAATGAGCTGTTAGCATATAAAACAAGACTTATGAAGATGCGAGCCCAGGAGGGCAGTATCAAGGAATGTAAGCCAGATTTACTGCAGGAGGTAGTTGACCACATTACTGTATTCGAGAATGGGGACCTCAGAATTTTGTACTACGATGGCACAGAATTTGAAGTAGCAACACATTGAGCAAAATGACTTGACAATAGAATGTACAAGAGTTTTACTAGCACCAACCTAACAAGGAGGTGCTAGTATTGCTTACAGAATTTGAGAAAGAAAAAATCGAATTGATGCGTGAATTTGGCCTGAGATATGATGAGATTGCCAAACGGTTAGGAGTTACTAAAAATCAGGTGCGCTATTATTGTAAGAAGATAGGCTGTCTGCTTAGGGTAGATGAGATGCCAAACAAAAGGTGTGCATATTGCAGGAAAAAGATAACAGCTGATAGGTATGTTCCAAATAAGAAATTCTGTAATCGATCTTGTAGGAAAAAATATGTAATTCAAAGCAGAGGCTACTCGTATGAATGGGTGTGGTGTAAATGCCAGTATTGTGGTAAAGATTTTCAGGGGTGGGATTATAGAAAATTTTGTAGCAGAGTTTGTGCACAACTTTCCAGGGAAAAACCAAAGAAAGAAAAATCGAAGCGATCAACTTTAATTAAACCAGAATCAGAGTGGAAAATTAAGAGTGTGAGAAAAGATGTATAGTGAGCATATAGCTAGACTTTGAACTTGCAACAGAACAGGAGGAAGAACGACTGCAGGATGTACTAGATTTTTTATCACAAGCGTATCAGGTAGAGGTACGAGAGCCTTAACGAATTATCGAAATCAGCAAGGCGGACCAAATACGAAATGAGTGCAGTTCATAACGCCGATTTTCATTCAGATATTGAGAAGATTGACGAGCTTCAGGAGAACATAGTGAAGGATATGTTGGAGTTAGTAGGGGCAAAAGAACAGATTATGGAGGTTATTGGTAAAGTTGAAAATAAAGAAATGCTGGCTTTGCTGGAATTACGATTCCTTTGCTATGAGTCCGGGGAAGAAATAGCAGACTTGTTGGGGTATAGTGTTGACAATGTTTTTTAGAAGCGAAGAAAGACATTAGAGCAAATTAAATTATAGGGAAAAAAACGGTAGGTGAATCGTTGCGATTTGCTTACCGGCTTTTTGCGTTATAGGGATTGCTGTGGGGTAATGTGGGTTGCTTGGCTTTTGCAAGATTGATTTTGTTCGCGATTGGGTATATAATATTGACAACGAGTATAGGTTGTTTTCCGATATGTTTTGGAGGAAGAAGATGGAATACATTTCAATAAAACAAGCATCAGAAAAATGGGGAATTACGAAGAGAAGGATCCAGGTTTTGTGTGCTGAAGGAAGAATTGAAGGTGCAACTAAAATTGGTTCATTTTGGGCGATTCCTTCGGAGGCTGTGAAGCCAAGCGATATGAGAATTAAAAGCGGAAAATATGTAAAAGAGAAGGAGTAACGCATGTTTAATCCAGGATTAGAGATAGGGCAGATTTTGAAAAATGCTGATATTGTAGAAAAATTCAAGTGTGGAAATATGGGTGGTATGAGACGTTCCAAAACCACAAATACGCTTGTTATTGTATCAGACTATACAAAAGGAATTTACCATGACAAATGGATAGGTGGAGTTCTTCATTATACAGGAATGGGTAAGTCAGGAGACCAGGATATAAGATGGTCCCAGAATGCGACGCTTGCGGATTCTGATTTTAATGGAGTCGATGTACATTTGTTTGAGGTTATAGATGCTGGAGAGTATATTTACTGCGGAAGAATTGAACTTGTTGATAAACCATATACTGATATGCAGCCTGGTGAGGATGGAAATGACAGAAAGGTATGGATGTTTCCAATTAGACCAGTGCCGGACAACGATGTGAAAAAGCCTCCAATGTTTGTGTTCAAAGATATTGAAGATTATAAGAGCAGAGGCAAAAATGTTGATTCGGAATATGCAAAGTTCTTAGAAGAAAACAAGAAGAAAAAAGTGAAGAATAGTAGTGCTGTAATTCCGGTGCAGGTGAGCAAACCAGAACCAAAGAAAATAGTGAATGCGCCTGATGATATTGAGGCAAAAACAGTAAATCATAAAAAGTATGGAGTTGGGCTTATAAAAAAGGTGGAAGGACCAAATATTGTTATTACCTTCAAGAGTGTTGGTGAGAAGACGCTAAACTATGAGGTTTGCATGAAAAATAAACTGCTGGAGATTTTGTAGATGAAAACAATAAGAGTAGTAGCAGTTATCAAGAATGAAAATAAGATATTTGCTACAGCTAGAGGATATGGTGAGTTTAAAGGTCAGTGGGAGTTCCCGGGCGGTAAGATAGAGGCCGGGGAAACGCCACAGGAAGCCCTTGTCCGCGAGATAAAAGAAGAACTTGAGACAACAATCCAAGTAGGTGATTTAATCGACACCATTGAGTATGATTATCCAACATTCCATTTGTCGATGGATTGTTATTGGTGTGATGTTGTTGAAGGAGAGCTTAAGTTGTTAGAGGCAGAATCGGCCAGGTGGTTATCGAAAGAAGAATTATATGATGTAAAGTGGCTTCCAGCAGATATCTTACTGATTGAAAAGATTATGAAGAATCTTTAGGAGAAAAGTATGGGATTATTTGATGTGGATGAAGAAAAGTTATAAGCCCTATATCACAGAGCATGGCATGAAGCAGGCATGAGTTTTGTAGATCCAAGAAAGTATCCTTATTTGAATAAGGAACTTATCCAGTATGCTAGGGAGAATAATTGCTCTTTTGATGAAACTTGGAGAATTGCAAAGGTTGGTATGTAAAATGGATATAGTTAGTTTACTTGAAGAATTTGCCGACTTAATCAGAAACGAAGAAGTCGAGGTATATAACGAGTTTAGCTTGCAGCATGAATTAGGAATTTTTCTGCGTGCAAAGCTAACCGGAAATAAAGTGCAGTTTGAAAGAAATACTAAGTTCTTTGGAATAACTGGTACAGTGAAGCATGAGATAGATATTGTTATTTATAATGAGAATGAGAAATATGCGATTGAATTAAAGTATCCACTGAATGGACAGTATCCGGAACAGATGTATTCCTTCATTAAAGATATAAAGTTTATGGAACAACTCAAAGAGGCGGGATTCGATGGAGCATACTGTATGACACTTGTGCGGGATAAGAATTTCTATTCTGGGAATAAGGTTGATGGAGTGTATTCATATTTTAGAAATGGAAATACAATCCATGGGACTATTATAAAGCCAACTGGTAAAAAGGATGAAAGTATAGATGTTCATGGAGAGTATCAGGTTGAGTGGAAATCCATAAACAACTGGAAATATTATATTGTGGATATGTGATGTGCATTAAGAAAAGAGGCGGGTTTTTATAGAAACAATTGAACTGAGGAAAGATATCAATAAGTTATTAAAGAAGGCGAGAGAAAATGCAAAACCGGATAAATGTATCCTATGTGGAAAAACACAAACAAGTTTTTGTAATTCGCATTCTATTCCACACATGATCTTAAAAACAATAGCATGTGAAGGAAAAGTTTTAGAACCATGGATGTTAATGGATGAAATTGATGTGGTAGATTTAGAATCGGGAATAAAAAAGTCTGGAACTTTCCATTTTATATGCAGAGAATGTGATGCTTTATATTTTCAAGACTATGAAAATAAAGAGGCATTGCTTAATGATCCAACAGATAAAATGCTTGCAGAAATTGCATTAAAAAGTATGTTACAAATGCTATCGAAAAGAAATGAGGAAATAGCTCTTTTTGATATTTTTCAAAAAAGGTCAGGTGCGATAATAAACAAAGAACTGTTAGATGAAGATAAGTTATTAGATATAAATGATTATATGTTTGATATGGATGTTTACAAACGAATTATCCAAAATAATGAAAAAGGTGGGTTTAAAATTGTATTTTGGGAGAAATTACCTTACGTTACTCCAATAGCTGTTCAGACGCCAATTACACTATATAAGGATATCGAAGGGACTGTGATTAACGATATCTATAATCCGGATCCAAATCTTCATATGCAAACAATGTACATGTGTGTATTCCCTATTGAACATGAAACGGTAGTTGGAGTATTTTATCATAAGAAGGATAGAAATTATAGAAGCTTTCTACATCAGATGAATTGTATATCTGCGAGTAAGAAGCTGCAATATATAAATTATTTGATTTTTGCGAATACTGAGAACTATTATTTTTCAAAAACGATAGAAGATATTGTCAGGGATAATGAAAAATTAAAATTATTGGGACAGGAGAATAATGGGGATCCGCATTTAGGAATGCTTAGACCATTAGAACAGTTACTGGAATATAAGCAGATCAAACCAGATGAAATTCCTAATTTTTTAATGCCGGAGTACAAGATAAATAGTTAGACAGAAGTATAGTTGAAAATTTTGGGTGTTAAAAGTTGAGTTTTTTAATAAGGGTGTTAATTTGTAAGAAAGTACAGGTGTCCGCGCATGATAATGCGGTGTTAGCTCACCCCGCACGTGGAGACGGTAGTTCTTTTGTCCCAACAAAAACCAGATGACACGATAGAGATCGACTTAGACTTAGATGAGCTGGATGCAACCAGTGCAGAGACGAAAGCGACCTATCAGGAAATCAAAGATTATGTGCTGAAAGAATTTGGATTTAAGGTTTCAAATTTATATATTTCTCAAATCAAAAGGAAATGTGGAATCGAAGTAGGAGAGAACTATAATCTGCCAAAGACAGAAAATCCAAAAGTGCCACAGTGTCCGAAAGAGAAAGAAGATGCTATCAAGGCTGCCCTGAAATATTTTGCGATGATCTAAGGATATCGCTGATTTCAAGGAGGAATAACACATGAAAAGCACATTTGAAAAAATGGGTGGAACCTACACACTGGGAGCAGATGGAATTTACTATCCGAACCTTGTTAGTACAGATGAAGAACCGCATTATGGGAAATATGGGATGTTACGGAGAACATATCTGAAAGAGCATCGTCCGACAATGTATTCTCTGTATATGTTGGAAGACAGGCTGACAGCACATCTGAATGCTGTGGATGATGAAGAACAGGAAAGAATGGATGTTCTGGTGCGTCAGATGATGGAGAAGCAAGGCATTACAGAGGATTTAAAAGCTCGTGATCAGATGGTGTGGGTTGGAGTTGTAAATAACATCCGGAATGCAGCAGAAGAGATTGTGTTAAAAGAATTAGTGTATATTTAAGGTAATGGAAAGATCCTTCGGGAGCTTTTGGGTATAATCAATGGTTTTGAGGGTTTGCCGAACTAATTGAGGGTCAGTCGTGAAGGACTGGTCCTTTTTGAATGCCAGTTTTTGAGAGTTTGCTGCTAGAATACACAAAGGTGTAGCATCTATACCAAAACTATTTGCAGATTTTTGTATGATTGACTCGACTTATTATTTATTTGTAGTATAATGAGAGCATAAAAATTATAAGGAGTCATGGTCGTGGGTAGAGGGAATGATGCAATACCAACATGGAGTGGGTTTAATTATCAAGGAAAAATTGTTGTGCTAAACTATAGTTGTAACAGCTCGACCTAATAAGATATA
>NZ_QUEB01000028.1:0-15089 GCF_003477845.1 Clostridium sp. AF34-13 | reverse complement strand
ATCAGCCCAAAAACATTAAACCATTCCATATTATCTACCATCACAAATTCCGATTGCTCTAAGTTATCTCAGTTACACCTTCTTGCCCTTCGGACAAGAAGTATCCCTCGCTCAAAGAGCTCGGTCAATTTCGATTTGTAAAACACATTCTTTTTTACATAGGCACAGTATACCACATTTTCTGTGCCTATGCGATAACATTTACTGCTTCTTCCGATATGAACTCATCTTCTCCACAGTAACCTCCGGATAGAAATAAGTCAGAATCATTGCTTTCGGAACTCCTGCAGCTAATGCTTTCTTCACCTCTTCCTTCTGCCCCGGCGTATATGACCAGTGCAGCATTCGATTTGTGATTGTATCCTCCCACTTAGGCTTTTCCCTCTCAAGATTCCTTACAGGCTTAACGTGATAGCTGTAAGTTGGTTCATATGGTATATGCCCAGTAATCTCCTTATCAAAGTCATAATTTCTTTGATAGCCTGTTGTCATATTCACTTTTTTCGAGGTTTCCCTCGGATGAACATATACTATCACAGAACTTAAAAATCACCGATAGACAACACTGGTGTATTTTATTTTTTGCACTGAAATATGGTGTTTATTCCTATCATTCCATATATGTGCAGGCAAAGGTCTTGATGGTTCTCTGAATTTTTCCAAATAACTCTCAAATATCTCTGTATTAATCAGGGCTGAATTTCCAACTTTATAAACAGTTCCCTCCTCCTTTGCAAGAGTCATAATTCTTGTTTTTCCAAGTCCATATATAGCTGCACCTTCTACTGCATTTACATATTTTTTCATTATACCTTTTGTATCTGAATAACACTTATATGAGTAACTCATAAACTTAAAGGGCTTGAATGTCGATAAGTTAAAAGCAGAATATCAGGAACTGATGAAGCAGAAAAGTGAGATAACTTCCACCTATAAAGATTATGAAAAGGAAGTGCGTGAGCTAAATCGAAAGTTGGAAAATCTCAATCAGTATCTCGGACGGACACAGCCCGATCCGGCACAGGAACAACAAACGAAAAAAGATACTCCGAACCTGTAAATGGGTAAAAAAATAGGGGTGCCAAAACACCCCTATTTTCCTAAACCTCTTGCAAAATCCGCAAGGCTGGTTTATAATCAGCTTAGAAACCGAAGGATTTTGGTGTGTCCAACGGTTGCACAATCGGAAACAAATAATCAGTTTAAAAATCAAACGGATTACAGGCTATCCCCTATTGGCGTAGAGGATAGCCTTTCCGTTTATTTGCGGTTATGTTTATTGTCTATGTATGTCAAGGCTGCAAATACAACCAGTAAAAGTGTAAGCACTTCTAAAGTATTCATACCGACCTCCTTTCTGTTTCCAGAAAGGACAACCGCAAGACTATCCCTACTGCTCTAATCTGACTGAAAAACATTATATCATGTGGTGTCGAATTTTGCTAGTACCAAATACCCAACCAAAAAAGGTTGGACTGGCTGATACTTCGGTCTGTACCCTGAAAGAAGTCATATCATACGCAAGGGTTGTCACATCTTCTCCGAAACGGTCAACCATTGTTTTCATCAGACTGTTATCACATCGTAAATCCACAAGGACTTTCTCGCCTGAGAACATAAAGAATACTTCTTTTGTGTAATTCTCAATATCAAAATCATCAGACATAGGAATAATATCCTTATCCAGTATCTCCGGCTTGGAAGCAATACGGTCTACCCTGAAATTGATAACCTTGCTTTTCTTCTCAGAGTATCCGAGAACATAATAATAGTCCCCACACCAGAGAAGTTTATACGGGCTCAGCTTATAAATCTCGCCCTTATTCTTCAGAACCTTTTTCTTTAATCCGGTATAATCATAATACCGAAAAGAAATCTGTTTACCTGCGTTAATGGCTTCATTTATAGCGTCGATGATGTAATATATCTGCTCATTATCTGGCTTAATTCGATTGACCACATAATTATTACGCTTCAACTTTGCCACCTGCCCCGGACTGGTCATCGTATGTATCTTCTCAATCAGCGTTTCGCTTTTCTTCTTTGTAATGAACTTCGATGACTCTACTGCATCTATCAGCAGTTTCAGCTCCGGCAGTTCAAACTTTCGGCTGGCTACAAAATACTTGCTTTGCATCGAATGAATGGTTACAATATCCAGTCCATATTCCACAAGAGCTGCTATATCCTTCGTTATGGTTGTCCTGTGAGCAGAAATCCCATATTCCTCATTCAAAATCCCGATGAGCTGCGTTGTAGAAAGCGGGTGTTCTTCATCAGTACGCTCCAACAAGATTTTCAGTAGATATAGTATTCTTGGTTTTGCTTCCATACATTTATCCTTTCTCGAACAGACTCACCGCAAATTACAGTAAATTTCACCCGATTTCTTTTAAAATACCCATCAGTACAAAACGAGCATTGTCATATTCATAGGAACAGGTAGACAGTGTAAGCAGTCTGTCCTCATCGGATACAGTTGTCCCGGAGGTAAACAAGGAATTATCCAGCGCTGTTTTCAGCAGTCCGCTGCGTTCCTCTTTCGTTTTCTCAAATTCATACACCTTTGAATCTGACGGTGTAACATATCCGGCGATCAGCTTCACTTTATAATTCTGCTTTGGTGTGAGCAGATACAAAACAGAATGTTCTTCGTAATATTCCTGCTTACTGTATTTAGGCAGAGAGCCGAACATCGTGTTGTTTTTCATATTATGACCGTAGATAATGGTATGCAGATCAGAACAATCGGCGGCGTTTCGGTAATCCATAAAAAGCGTTCCCGCTATATTCCAAGTACCGTCAAGCAGTCGGCGAAGATAATACTCGTTATCCTTGCTCTGTACTACCGGATAGTTGATTTCGGTATCCGGGCAATAGAGCCAAGCAATAATGTCCTTGTTTTCTTCCTGCAAACGCTCAAAGTCTACCGTAATTGGTGCAGTTTCAGAAACAGGCTTTATCGCAGATTCTGTTTGTCCATTCTCCGTTTGCTGTGTTTGTGGTGCGGTTTCTACCGCTTTATCAATCAGCACATCATTCTGTCTTTGACTGTCCTGTGTTTCTTTCCAATAATCATAAATGTGATATGCAGATAAAGAAAAAACAGTTATACATACAGATAAAATCAGGATTTTCCATACCTTTTTAATAGCGTAACACCGTCCTTATTTGTCTGCTTTTTTATCATGCACCTTAGTCAGCTCATAAGTGTCACCGATTGTTCCTTCGCCGCCGATGAGGATGAGGGTATCGCCTTTGACACTAAACTCATAGGTTGCGTCATGTGCCGATTCGTTCACAAAGTCGATATATAGCTGATTGTCCTTGATTTCATAGGTAAAATCATAATCTGCAAGGGTGAGGAGCATTGCACCGCTGCCTTTGCTTGACTGAGCTTGTCTTTTGTATTCTGTTTGATTTGATGTGCGGGCAATCCGTTCGGTGTCAGTTGGTTTTTGGGAAATTTGCCGAGGCTGCTTATTGTTTTGCTATGCTTGATTTTGAACACTATTCTCTGACGAAGGCGAAGGTGCTTTGTCAAATGTTCTGAGTATTTCTTCAATTTCTTTTTCTTGTTCGTCCATTTGATTTCTCCTTGTTCGATTTCTTTCCGAAAATCGGCAAAGCGCTTTTTTTGCCGCCTTTCGGAAAGGGACTTCCGAAAGGCGGCAGCGGAAGCTCCGCTACCGCCATCCTTAAATGGTTAGCTATCTGTTATTTCACAGATTTTCTTTTTTAGTATAAACAGTAGTTGTCACAACTCCGAAGCCGCTGACGAACAGCAGAGCGATCCACAGCCACTCATACTGTTGTCGCCGGTCTGCGGATTCTGAACATCATCCGAAGGCTTGGTGCTATCGTCAGACTTGGTAGGAGCGGCAGGTTTGGTTGCCTTCTGACCTTCTTCGATAGTCTGAGTCGTTACTGCAGAGCCACCGGCAGAATCAAAGGTTACGGTATAGTTTTTATTTCTTTGTTGTAACAGTCTTAGCTTTTGACCAGCCTGAATAAATCCTTATGGATTTGCCGTTAATCTTAACTGTCTTATAGGTGCGAACTCTTACATAATACTTTTTCTTGCCCGAAAGCTTTGAAATTTTCTTTGATACTGTTGTATTCTTGCCTACTGTTACGGTCTTAGCCTTGCTGAATTTACTTGAGGCACTGTACTGTACCTGATAGCCTGTTGTCTGTGTAGCCTGCTTCTTCCACTTTACTGTAAACTTCTTTGAACCTGCTTTAAGCGAGGAAATACTTGTTGCCTTTGGCTTGATTGTGAAATAAAGCGTCTTTGTTCCGCTGTATTTACCCTTAAAGGTAATCTTTACTGCGTACTTGCCAACATACTTTCTGCCTTTTGCATAAGACACAGTATAGTCAGTATTCTTAACAAGTGTCTTTCCTGTTCTGTCCTTAACAATAACCTTAGGTGTTCTAACCTTTCCGTTATATGTTAATGATGTTGCTTTAAGCTTTATGCTTGATGCCTTTGGAATTACTGTTGTTGAAAGAGTTTTCTTACATACCGAACAGTAATTTACTATCTTGCCGTTTGCTGTTGGGGTTGCCTTTGTTACGGTTTGCTTTGTGGTGTGGGCAATCTTAGCAATATTGCCCCAAGATGCAAGGTCGGTTATTTCCTTTGTACCGAGTACATCTTCATAGAACTTGCCACAACCTTCGCACTTGTAGTATGCTTCCTTACCGCCCTCTGTGCAGGTGGCAGCTTTCGCAGCAACCAAAGTCAGATTGTGAGTGTGCGGTACAGTTTTGTAATATCCGCAGGTGTCGCAAACATTGTCAGAACCGTAATCGTGAGCCGCTTCGTCCTTTTTGTCGTGGCAACGAGAACATTCATGCCAGTGGTTAGTATCATCAGACTTCCATTCTGTGCCTGCGGTATGTCCGGGAGCCGGAATCTTCACACTGGTTTTATCGGTAATTTCTACCAATCCTGTTGCATCTGCGAACCACTTGTCACAGCCATCGCAGGTGTAGTATGCGGAATTGCCCGCAGTAGTGCAGGTGGCAGCTTTCGCAGCAACCAAAGTCAGATTGTGAGTGTGCGGTACAGTTTTGTAATATCCGCAGGTGTCGCAAACATTGTCAGAACCGTAATCGTGAGCCGCTTCGTCCTTTTTGTCGTGGCAACGAGAACATTCATGCCAGTGGTTAGTATCATCAGACTTCCATTCTGTGCCTGCGGTATGTCCGGGAGCCGGAATCTTCACACTGGTTTTATCGGTAATTTCTACCAATCCTGTTGCATCTGCGAACCACTTGTCACAGCCATCGCAGGTGTAGTATGCGGAATTGCCCGCAGTAGTGCAGGTGGCAGCTTTCGCAGCAACCAAAGTCAGATTGTGAGTGTGCGGTACAGTTTTGTAATATCCGCAGGTGTCGCAAACATTGTCAGAACCGTAATCGTGAGCCGCTTCGTCCTTTTTGTCGTGGCAACGAGAACATTCATGCCAGTGGTTAGTATCATCAGACTTCCATTCTGTGCCTGCGGTATGTCCGAGAGCCGGAATCTTCACACTGGTTTTATCGGTAATTTCTACCAATCCTGTTGCATCTGCGAACCACTTGTCACAGCCATCGCAGGTGTAGTATGCGGAATTGCCCGCAGTAGTGCAGGTGGCAGCTTTCGCAGCAACCAAAGTCAGATTGTGAGTGTGTTCTTCGTTTTTATTTTTGTAATAATATGTAACAACCGTTCCGTCCGAAACAATAGGCTTATTCAAGCCGTCAACCTTTATAAATTCATAATCATAAAGTGTTTTTGCCGGTGTTAAATCAAGCTTTGTGCCGTATGGCACGGTAAATGTTCCGCCGGCAGTGTTTGGAATTTCAGAGCCGTCCTCAAATTTATACTGAATTGAAACGGTTGTGTAGCGCTGTGTTTCCGTATTGTCGTCTGCAAGCACATTTCCGTTTTCATCGAGCACCTGAAATGCCACGGTATCGCCGCTCTTAAGCTGTGCATCAGACGGAATTTGATAAATAAGCGAGCAACTCTTTAAGCCTGAATTAAAGTCGCTTTTGATGTGATCCAAAGCACCGAGCGGCCAGAAATTTGCCTTATCATTCCAAACAGGAATGTCAAAGGTTTGTACTGTTTGAAGCGGATTCCCCGATGAATCGGTCGCAACGCTTCCGTCGGAGTGCTTAATCCACATTTTGAATTTTAATTGTCGTGCATTTTTATCTGAAATGTTTTGAATAACAGTTCTAAGCTCGATTTTTTTACCGTTCATATTAGTATTAAATCTGCTTTTGCTGTTGCCGCTCAAAAGTCGGTCATTGCGATTATATGTGTAATTATAATATGAACTTGTTTCAAGGTCGGTAAAATCAGACGGCTTTGAATAAGCGCCCGTATATTCCTTAACCTCGGGAGTTGCAACATAAAGGTCTACATCCTTAACAAGCTGAGACATTCGCTTGAAGCCCTGCAAACGGCAAACCTCACAGAATTGATAGTTTGTGTCTCTCATTATGCACTCATAACTTGAAACAAGCATTTTTGAGCCGTAAGCATTGCGGCAGGTATATGTGTTTCTAAAACCTAAAAGCTGTCGCCATTTTATCTTTTCCGGTTCTTCAACCGAGGAAAGATTGAGTGATTTAAGTTCCTTATCGTCAAGCAAATATCCGTTACTGTATTCATCACCGAGACCGAGCAAACCGTGTCCAAACTCGTGTGCAAAAGTTTTTGACGCACGATAACTGTCTGATGGCGAAATGAAATAATGGAAGCCGTATTCACGGTTATTATAAGCACCGCCGAAATCTGATTTTGTGTTTACAACCATAGCGAACTGAGCAATATAATCGTGAACATAATAATAAGGCTCATATTCCGAACCGGACGGAATTGTGTTTGGATCACACTTTTTTTTGATATGAGCATCGTGAATTTTCTCGATAAATTCAGGACCGATACATCTCTCAAAAATATGATTTTTCCACTGACTTCCGTGGAGATTATTAGAAATAACAGGCGAATTATATTTGTCGACTATAACATCAAAGAAGGTGCTTCCACCATTGTCAAAAGTCGATTCGGAAGCTGTGCAAAGAGCGTAAACATTGAATCTGTCGGCATAACTGCGATACGGTTCATATTTCATAGCGTCCTGCCAAAGTCGTTTGACATCATTGATGAATTTGCCCTGCTGACTTTTTGTGTATCCCTCGCCGCAAACGACAACAACCATATTTTCCGTGTCGCTGCGTGTTTTTTGGATGGTATAAACAGGGATGGTAGGATTAGAATATTTTCCGTCATTTGAATACCACGGGCCGAGGGTGAGCTGAATGCTTTGCTCGGTGCTGACATTCCAATCGGGATTTGCGTCCTCGGCAGGTTCCGAAATTGTATAATCATCCTCTTGCTTATTTGGAGCAGAGCCGATATAAGGACTGCTTTGTGAGCCGCTGCCGGAAGTTGTAACAAAATATTCGGAATCGAGATAAAATGCAGGTCTTACGCCCAAATCGGAATACCACGGAGCATAACGACCGACCTGACCCGATGAACTGATATAACGCATATCGTGATTGCAATCGGTAACAGGAGTGCGAAGCCAATAAGGCCAAGCCATACCGTCATTATTATACGCAACATAATAACCTTTGAGATTTTTCCACACGGCATTAGCCTGCTTTACATCAAGGAGAAAAACCTTTTCGGTTGTAGTTTCAAAATATGAACTGTCGTAGTTTGCCACCGCTTCCGAAATATCGGTGTAGTATAACAAATCCGAATTTGCGTCTCCATCAACTATGCCCTTGTTGTATTCGGGATGAGAAACGAGAGAACGCTGGGTAACGGTTTTCATTGCCGCAATTTCAGATTTTGAAAAAGCGTTGAGAAAACCCGCTTTTTCGTTGTACGCTCCCACACCGCTTACATATCCGTCTTTCGGAGGGTTGCCGCAAAGCCAATCGACTTTGCCTTCAGCTGCGGTCGAATTTAACCAAGAACGCATATTGCTGTCTTTCCAATAGTTAGAACCGTAATCATCACGCTTATAGCTTCTGCTGTGTGATTTTGAATTGCTGTTGTCATTTGTTTTGGCATCATATGCAAGGGTGTCAACAATTTTGTCTGCAAGCATAAGCGGTCCGTTATTGTCAATGCTTACACATCGCCAAAGAATTGAGGCATTGTTATACGCGCCCATTTTAACATAGTCGCCAACTTTAATATCGGGCTTTGATGCCGCCTGAATGGTCATCGGCAAAACGGAAATTGCCATGCACAATGCCAAGAATATTGCGGTTATTTTTTTCGTCATTAATGAACCTCCTTTATAAGCTATATATTTGCTTTTATTGTATTGTAAGGTGTTATATGTGTCAATGAAAATCCAATTAAATTTTTGTTAATTTCACAGCCGACACATTTAATATTACACGAAGAAGAAAATCTTATTAAATATGCAAAAAGGCTTCTGCCCAAAACAGGGCAAAAGCCTTAAAAATTATGCGATTTTTAGGTTTAGTTGCAAGCCAATGGGGACTATTTCATCTGCCCGAAAACACGTTTTTGAAAAAAGTGTTGCAAAAGCGGTTGAACACAAAGATTTTCATATCCGATAAGCCTGAATTTTGCGGCGCAATCGGTGCGGGATTGTTTGCCGTTGACAGCGACAGATTGTTGGAAAGGCTCGAATGTAACGCCTTGAACATAAACCCGAAAAATCTTGTGATTTTAATCGGAACGAATGACATCGGCATAGGAGTTCCGACCGAGTACACCTTGAAAAATATAAAAGAAATTTTGCAAAGAATGCAGACACTTTGCTCGAATACCGCCGTAAAAAGCAGTATTCGGGCATAAAAAAGCCTCGGAACACGAATGTTCCGAGGTGATGGCAGATTATATCAACTGTCAAGTCTTTAAAGGTGGAGATTTGTCCATATGGTATCAGATGAAAATCATTCGTGTTTTGCGGCGAATTCTTTTAATAATTTCATTGCAATGACATCATGCTTTTTCAAAAACATATGCCCTCCGCCATCTATAAAATGAAGTTGCACCCGTTTGGAATCTTGCATTCCGATCGGCATCGTACTTTTATATGCTTCTGCCGCACGTTTGGCATAAGAAACATCTACGATTTTATCCTTTGTACCATGCACGATGCACACCCTGCCGGCGTAGTTCTTAATTTCTGCAAAGGCATCCATTTGCATGACATCCATTGCATAGCAACACCCCAATTTCATCAGTCCGCAGCGGAAAGTATCGGGAACATTTTGCGGATCAAATTTTGCCATCATCATTTTTCCGGCTCTGGCGTCATCCGGGATACACAATGCCGGATAAAACAGGACAAGTTTTTCTATCGGAAAGTTGTTCTTTGCTGCCACCAAAGCAGACACAAAACCGCCCTGACTACATCCCATCAATAAAATTTTTTCAGAATCTGTATAGGAAAGATTTCTAACATATTCAATGACCGCTTTCAGATCTTTGGTTTCTGTCAGAACAGACATCTCTGTGGTTTTTCCGTCACTTTTTCCACACATAACAGAACCGCCACAAAAATCAAATGTAAATGCAACATATCCCATTTCAGCCAAAAAAGCCGCATAATGTTTCACACTGTCTTGCCATGCCATAAATCCGTGACATACGATTGCAATCGGAAGATGATCTCCTTTTGGACGGTAGATTGTTCCACGAATCGTCAATCCATCTCTTTTGCATTCAAAAGTGCTTTCTGTAATTCCATCTGATAAAACAGGTTTCTTAAAAATCATAATTTTTCTCCAAATTCAGTGGTATTTTGTTTTTGTTGCATCGGCTATATTTTTAACACTGATTTTGTGTAAATGTTTTAGTCAATAGCTATTTTGCTTGTAATAATCATAAGCACGGGAAACACAAAGGAGCATTCTTTCATGATCGACATATTGTTCTTTGGTTTACTGTTAACTCACACTGTCATAGTATAATAATGCCATTACTTTGTCAATAACTGAAATCATACCTTGTGCTTGAAGTTCTTCAGCCTTTTTAACAACGGCTTCTTTGGTAGGGTAGGGGAAAGAATATCATCAAAGCATTTAAGTACGATCATCGGCAAAATGACTTTCTCTGATAAGTCTGCTGAATAATATTCAGCCATACCTTCAAGTACGTATTCAAGAATTATGCCTTTTGAGCCTTCGCTAATGTTTTCGTTAGCGGATATAACCTTAACTCCGTTTTTTCTATTGTCCATTTTTTACGGACTTGTTCAAAATCGAATTCCATCCTTTTTGTATGTCTTATCACTTTTAGGCTTGTATGAGAATTTTAAGAAATGTTTTTTTAAATCTTTGATTTCTTAACAGTGCTTACGGTTGCCTGAATTATCGGACCGGAGAGCAAAACGGTGGCAATTGTGCAAATTCCGAATTTACCGCCGAGCAAAACGCCGATAATTACCATTATAATATCAAGAACCATTCGTACGATTTTGATTTTCCACCCGTTTTTTTCGGCAAGCGAAAATGTGACTGCTTCATATGAGCCCCTGCCGAAATCAGCGGCGGAGTAAATCCCCGTTCCGAACGAAAATATAGCAATGCCAAGCAGCATTATAACAAAATTAACCGCTTTAATATCTGTATAATGCTGAATTTTTGTGAATACATCTACGAAAAAACTGTAAATGATTTGGTAAAGAATTGTGCCGATATTGATTTGTTTTCTGTCATAGAAAAGGGCAAAAATTATCATTGCCACAGCCACAATAAGCGACGATGTGCCGATTGACATACCTGTCACATTCGTCAGCCCTTGCCACAATATCGCAAGTGTTGCGCCGCCGAAACCTGCGCCTATTGCAAGCGTAATTCCGTATGCGGATATTATTGATCCGATAACGATCATCAGCGTTTTTGTTGCATATTTTTTGAATTTCATATTATCACCTAAAAAAATAAGACTGTAAACTCTGCTGTTGTGTTCAGAAACAGCAAAATTTATAGTCTTCATCAGCCGAGACAGCTTTATTTTTTTGATTATACACCCGAGCTTTTATAAAGTCAACGGTTATAAATATGATTTTCTGTATTATGAGCCATATATGATAATGTCCTAATATACCACAAAGGAAAATGTCCCAAATTGTCACAATAAGTTATAATACTTCCATTACATGATGGAGGTGAACATTATCAGAAAGGTAAATTTATCAATGGATGAACAGAAGAAATATGAGGTAATCAAATCATTAACAGATCACTCTAATCCTAACAAGCAAAGAGCTGCCCTTACTCTTGGCTGTACTGTGAGACATATCAATCGTATGATCAAAGGTTACAGAGAGCTGGGAAAGGAATATTTTATTCATGGCAACAGAGGACGAAAACCCGCTAATACTATCCCTGAATCTACACGCAGTCTTGTTGTCGATTTATATCGCAATAAATACTACGATGCCAACTTTGAACATTTCACAGAACTATTGGCGCTACATGAGGATATTCATATTTCTCCTTCATCAGTCATGGCTATCCTTGAATCTGAATATATCCTCTCTCCAAAGGTCACTAAGGCTAAGAAAAAGAGATTCAAGGAACAGTTAAAAGCTGAAAAGAAAGCTGCCAAATCTCAGAAAGAAGCTGACCGGATACAGACAAATCTTGTTGCTGTCGAAGATGCTCATTCCCGCCGTCCAAGAGCTGCCTATTTCGGTGAGCTGGAACAAATGGATGCCACCCCATATGAATGGGTTCCAGGACAGATATGGCATCTTCATCTGGCCATTGATGACGCAACTGGACGCATAGTCGGTGGCTGGTTTGATATGCAGGAAACATTAAATGGCTACTACCATGTGTTTTATCAGATTCTTACAACATATGGCATTCCCTATAAATTTTTTACTGACCGCAGAACAATATTCACCTACAAAAAGAAAAACTCCCCATCCATCGATGAGGATACCTATACACAGTTTGCCTATGCCTGCAAACAGCTTGGTGTTGAACTTGAATCCAGCAGCATACCACAGACCAAGGGACGAGTGGAACGCTTAAACCAGACGCTACAGTCACGCCTGCCAATCGAATTAAGACTCGCAGGCATATCGACCATAGACGCTGCCAATGAATTCTTGAACTCCTACATAAAAGAATTCAATGAGAAGTTTGCGCTTCCCCTTAATGGTATCAAGTCTGTGTTTGTAACGCAACCCGAAATCGAAAAAATCAACTTAATTCTTGCCGTTTTATGTGAAAGAACTGTGGACACCGGTCATTGTTTAAGATACTCCAACAAGTACTACCGTATGCTTGACAGCAAAGGGCATCAGATCCATTACCGCAAAGGGACAAAGGTCATGTTCATTCGGGCATTTAATGGCAGGCAGTATTGTTGCGTAAACGATAAAGATATCTATGCCTTAGAAGAAATACCTGAGCGTGAAACTAAGTCAAAAAATATAGATATAGAATACACTCCACTGTTACAGTAAACTTCTTCAAAATGTTATTGAAGTTTCTTGTGGTTACTTCTTTCCACTTCACTGGTGCAGTCTGATTTTTTGGCACAACATAACGGATAGCCGTCAGAACCAAGTTCTGCTTTCAAGCCTTTCTTATTAGAATAATAGCTGACAGCCAAAGCAGGAAATAGAGATAAATACTCCTGCTCACAAATTCGACAGCCTTTCTTCAATATCGTTCTTTCATTTATCTTCATACTCCACGAATGACCGTGTCTGCATTTCCACCAGGCTCTCTTTGCCGAAGTTCGTGATACCTCTGTAGGTTTCAGTTTATTCTGTTCATAATCCCATTCGCTAAGAAGCTGACTGTCTGTTGTCGCCAAATCATTATATCCGGCAAGGACTTCTCTCTCTGCACAAACGGGGCATACCGTACCTTTCACACGGGCATTGATAACAGATTTCCACTCGTTACCGCATTTACTGCATCTCCACCAGACATTTTTCCTCGACTTTGCATTTACTTCATCAGGCTTCAATGGCAAGTTCTTCTCCGACCACTCCGAAGCAATTTCAGGGTGTGTTGTCTGCAAATCGTTAAACCCTTTCAGGAATATGTACCCACTGCAATACGGGCATTTGCTCCCACCGGAACGAGTAGAAATAAGGGTGTTCCACTCTCTTCTGCAATCCTTACACTTCCACCAAGCCTTACGATTGGCAAAGACCGTAACCTGAGTTGGAAGTAACGGATAATTTCTATCCGACCACTCGGCAGCTATACCCGGCAGAAGTGTTGCAAAGTCATTAAATCCTGCCAACACTTTATTATGAGAGCAGTACGGACAACCTGTTTTATTTATTGTCCTGCTCTTAACGGCAGCTTCCCACTCGTGTCCTTTCTCACATCTCCAAATCACTTTCTTATGAGAACCAATAGAAACCTCTGTCGGTTTTATCTTATTCTTTTTCGACCACTGCTTTACCAATAGTGGCTCTAATGTCGCCAAATCGTTAATACCTGCAATCACTCTCGTACCGGAACATATCGGACATTTCTCTCCATTAGAACGAGCCTTAACGCTTGCCTGCCATTCATGACCGCAAGCACCTCTCCACCATACTTTTTTATTTGAACCGAAAGTAATGTCATCAGGCGTAAGCGTTAAATTCTTTTCCGACCACTCCGAAACAAGCTCCGGGTGTACTTCTGCTAAACTGTTATTCATAGCCAAACCTCAACCTCCTTGTGCTTAGAGTATATGAAGTTTTGGCTTTATCTTGTAGTTTGCGAATATCCGTATAAATAGAAAAAGCCCTTTGGGAAAGGGATTTCTCCTCTCTCAAAGGGCAAGTTGGCAAACTGGAAGTTATAGTGCAATCTTTTTCCATTTTCTAATCTTGGTTCTAAAGGTTCCGAACGGAGCAACTGTATTAACATGTATGAATTTGTATACTTCCCAGACAGCTGTTTTAGTTGCTTCGTCAGCCCATTTTCTCATATGTGGTTTAAATAATTCTTCCTCACTCAGAGAATCAATCATTACATAAATAGAGTTGATATTCTCATTCAATCTGTCTTTCAATTCTTGCAGTGACAGCTGAGCATATGTATCTGTGAACCATTGATATAATTCGCCAAGCTGATTCCACTTAAAATTATCCGAAGGAGTTTTGACAGGAATACCCTTTCTTTCGTCTGATTCCCATTTAATAACAAGCGTTGTCCAGCCAACCTGATAAGCAAGATTTTCTGCCGGAGTTCGATCGACCTCATCAATTCTCTTATCTTTTAAATGCTCCGGAATATCATTAAATTCTGAAATATACTTTGCAAAGCTTTTATTTATCTCGTTTTTAAGCTCGTCTTTATTCTCATATGTTCTCAATAGTCTATCTCCTCAGCTTCCGATTTTCCAGTTTCAAAAAAAGGATTTTTCAAATTAGTCTTTGCAAATAACCTTTGAACCTTCACCATCAATTACAATTCCCTGATGGTTGTTAATAGGGCATAGATTCAAATCCGAAAATTCAGTCATTATTTTCTCGGTAACTTTCTTAAATGGTGCTGTAAGATAATGCGGAAGAACATAGAAATCAATCAAATCAAGCCCTGCATCATCTTCTTGTGAGTAGTCCTCCGGCTTTTCATCCATTTGCTCGATATATTGGATGCTTGGAGCGCATATAATCGCACCTGCCGATTCACCAATCATCAGTTTTCCCTTTGCCAATTCTTTTTTCAACAGCTCATCCGTTCCCGTTTTACGGAGCTGGTCTATAAGGAAAAAAGAATTTCCGCCGGTAAAATATATCACATCCGCATCTTCAAAAACAGACTGTATCGTTGAATAAGCCTCCGTTGAAATATCAATTTCAGTTACGATTGCTCCCAACTTTTTGAATAATTTTCGAGCCGAGCCGACATAACCGGTGTAGCCTTCACGCAGCGAAGCTGTTGGAATAAATGCGACTTTTTTATTTTCAATTTCTTCCTTTATCAGACTTCCTACACTTGAAAAGTGCGAACATAAAAACAGTTTCATCAATATTCTCCTTTATATATAAATTCTAATTTTCCAATTTAACAAACTTGAATTTGTAAATATCATTTTACATTTTTATATGAAATCA
>NZ_QUEB01000027.1:0-15718 GCF_003477845.1 Clostridium sp. AF34-13 | reverse complement strand
ATAATTTTTTTCACATCTAACTATTGACATTTATTAGCTGGACTTATTTTTTGCGACAAAAATAGCATCGCACATCATAGGTAAACTATGATTTTTTACAAATGGATATATATCATGGTATTTTATATAATATTTTTCACCCCAAGATGATACTTGTAATCTATATGTATTGTCTTGTTCATTTGTTAAAATTCCTGTTATTGTAACATAATGTTCATCAAAATATTGTCGACTTCCTTCAAATTTAATTAAGGAGTTTTTTTCTAATTTAAACATTTCAGGTCCATGTTTTGTTTTATTACCTCGAATGTTTCCGCCTACAGATAAAATTACAGGATTTTTCTTTTTTAAGTTCGTCTTTATTTTTTTAAATAATTGGTTTGATTTTTTTTCGGAGGAGAATAACATTACATCAATATCAATATTATACAATTTTTCGGTTTTTCTTATTCTCCAATATGCTTTAAGTCCACGCTTTATAGTTAATGCTACGGCACCATTTAATAATGGAATATTATTGCTTAGTTCATCTACTGTTTTTTTATATGTAGTTTTGGAAAAAGGAGCAGATATTTTTTTTCCTTTTCTACTTTGATAAAAAAGTATATTTGCAGCAGCAATAATACCACAACCTTCATTGTTAATTTTTCCAGACCACCAACCTTGATCACCCCCATATGATAAATCAAAGTTATTCCAATTTTCATTCCATAATGTTTCTCCTAAACTTATATTGATTGGAACAAATTCTCTGTCATTTTTTATTCCTATTAATTTTGTTGCTTTATGCAATGGTTTTTTATCAATCTTATCATTATACTCATCGTTATCTGAGTCCTTTTTTGTAGGATTACTCCTAACAAAAGGAAAATAAGAGGCATCTATATATTCTTTTGTCCTTTTATTATATATGGTTTTATTGCCTGGCATTAATGGAGTTCCAATATATTTAATGCATGTAAATTCATAATAATCGCTTAGACCATCACCATCACTATCTTTTTTATTTTTATTCGTTTTTATTATTTTGCCGTTTGAGCAAAACATTCCCTTTTCTTCATATACATCGAATATGCCATCTTTGTCACTATCAGTTTTATCAATAGCACCCATAATGTTGTCTTCCATTTTAAACATAATATTTGATAAATCGCTTGTTTTTTCAACATTTTTAAAGGCTCCGCCTGTTTTAGTCGAAATTTTCTTCAATGCTGATTTGTTTTTCTTTCCAATAAGAATTGTATATATGGAAATCTTATTTTTCTTTGCTAAATTAACAATTTCTTGATTATATTCCAAATCTCCATCACATATTAATAGAATATCTTTTTTATTTCCGACATTTTTATATTCTTTTTCTGTGTATAATTTTATTGCTTTCTTTAATCCTTTATCTACATCAGTTTTTCCGCCAGCTTTAATTTTATTAATATCTTTTTTGATTTTCGTCTTACTTTTTTTGAATTTACCTATAATGTCAGCTTCTCCAGTAAATTTAACTACACTTAATCGATCTTTGTTTCTTTTGGCATCTGTAAACTCATTTAGAGCTTTCTTGGCATTTACAATTTCACTTCCTTTCATGCTTCCAGATGCATCAATAGTTAAAACAACATCTACAAATTTTTTCTTTCTGTTTGTTGTTCTATAATTTATTTCATTACGCCAGACGGCATACCATGTTTTTTTGTTGACGACCATATATGTACTGAAATGATTAGTTGTATAACTTATGGTATGTGTGGTTTTATCTAATACAGCTTCTTTATCATAAATTACATAATTATCATTTTTCTCATCATACCACAATATTGCAAGATCATCTTCTGATGTATTTCCTAGCTTTTCTGGATTATAATTAAATGTAATAGTGGCTTTATCAAGTTTACCAGTACAATTTATGTTTATTGGGACACCTATTAATCCTTCAACATTGCTTGACAAAATATCTTCACCAAATACATTTTCAATTTCTGTATTTTCTGTCGCATCTCCTGTGACATTCATTTTCAATGTTACATTAGTAATTGCACCATCATTTGCATTTTCGTTTATATTTTCTGATATCTTTTGCTGTACAAATTCTTTATCATCAGTAATTCCATTGTTATTTGTATCTTTTTTGCAAGGATTAAATTTTAATGCTATTTCAGAACCATCTAATAAGGTGTCACCATCAGTATCATCAAGCAAGGGATTTGTTTTATATGTATTTATTTCTTCGCCATCATTTAAACCATCACTGTCCGTATCATTTTCTCCAGGATTTAAACCAGCCGATACTTCATATATATTTGTCAGACCATCTTCATCCGTATCTTCGTAAGCATCAGAAATACCATTGCCATCTGTATCAATATTTGTCGGATCATATCCTAATATATATACTTCCAGTCCGTCATTTAAGCTGTCACCATCGGTATCAGGATTATTTATATCGGTTCCATAAATAAGTTCTGTTGCATCATCAAGTCCGTCACCATCGGTGTCTGTATCGTATATAATAGAATTATCGTAACATTTCATTTCGAAATTATAGGGAATAGCTGCTTCATCGACACTTTTGGCTTGAAATCCAAATGTATATTCTGAATTTGCATCAAGATTTTGTGTCCATCCTGGATTTCTAACTTGATATATATATTCATTATCTTTCTGTTCTTGTTCCTCCAAGGAAGCACCCCACATATTATATATTTTATTTTTATATGTAAATTTTAATGACCAATCTGTTATTGTTTTACTAGAAATATTTTTTATTGTGATATTAGCAGTCAACTGTCCACCTCCTGTACTTGTAATTGCAAATGATGTTTCATAATTATTTTTTGGAACTTCTGTTTCGCAGGTAGTTAATTTGAAAGTTTTTGGAAGTGATACTAAATTATCTGTATATGATGCTGTATATCCAAATTGTACACTTGAATTTACTGCTATATCCATATTCCAGTTGTTGTTATTTATCAAATACAATCCATTCTCATTATTTGCGATAGTTGCATTCCAAATATTTGTAATATTATTTGTTTCCATATCATAAAGTAATGCCCAATTGTGAATTGTACTTGTTCCTGTGTTTTTTAGGGTGACACTTACATTATAGGCACCGTTCCATAATGAGGTTATTTCGTATATTACTTGAAAACTGTCACCGTCATATTTTATAGTGTCACCTGTTTTTACATTAGTTGAATTTTGTATTTCATCTGCTTTTACAAAATTAAAATGATAATTATCTGCTAGTGTGCCAACTAACATACATAATGTTAAAAGTGTACATAATAATTTTTTCTTCATAAAATCTTTCTCCTTTCGATTTAAGTATATTTAGGCGTTTGCGAAACATCAAGCCTCGCATAAATACGGGATATTTTTCATTACAAAATAAAACAACTCCTCACTGATTTATGGTAAAATAGAATTGACTATAAACTACTAACCATATCCACCAGTAAAGGAGTCGTACTTATATGATAACATACAAACAGCTTTCTTTGGCAGATATTTTTTCAGATTGCCAAAATAAATTTGATAACAACAAATATGAGTTTCTTTCCATCCTCGATGAAACCATAAATCTTGATGAAATTGTCCCAACATCTTTCGTTTGTCATTTTCATGCTGCCACCGGCAGACCACATAAGCATCTTCTTTATCCGATGCTCAAAGCTCTGTTATTACTGCTTATTTTCTCGATTCCAACCACATCCCTTCTGATTGTATTCTTAAAATACTCTCAGGAATTACGGGATTTCTGCGGTTTTGATGTTGTTCCAGATGCCTCTAAATTTACCCGTTTCAAACAGGATTTTCTTTTGGACTTACAATCCATGTTCGATCATATGGTTGAACTGACCGAACCGATATGCCAAAAAATTGATAGCCAAAAAGCTTCCATGCTGCTTTTCGATACATCAGGCATCGAAGCATGGGTTACTGAAAATAACCCGAAATATGCCAACCGTATCATAAAGCAGCTCAAAGCATTTAAAAAGGCAAAAGGACTGGATGATTCCTACGACCCTTACAAAGCAGCCTATGGCTCCATGCCTTCTCATGCTGCCGCAAATCCTGCCATTCAGCAGATGTATGTGAACGGACATTTCTGCTATGCCTATAAATTTGGCATTATAACAAACGGACTTGGTATCGTCAGAGATATAAGCTTTTACAACAAAGACTTTCTTGCATCCCACCCCGAAATCGTTATAGAAAAAAAGCCGATTCTCCTGATGAAGATAAAAGCCTTGCAGATGCAAAAGCACTGATTCCTACCTTAATGGATTTCTTCAAAAAGCATCCTCTTATCAATCCAAAAACTTTTCTGGGTGATGCTGCTTTTGATTCCATTGAAATTTATAAATACCTGTTACAGGAAACATCCTTTGAAAAGGCCTGTATTCCGCTGAAAAACAAGCTGAAAATTGAAGGGGTTGATTATACTGTCAATGACAAAGGCATTCCCTGTTGTCCACATGATCCCTTTCTTCCAATGAAGCGTGAAGGAAGCAAATCCCATCTGCGTTGCGGACTTCCAACTATGAAATTCGTCTGTCCAAAAATGAAATGGGAATGGAACAGTACTACTAAGAAATCCAAGCGTGTATGCTATTGTGATAACCCATGCACAACTTCTTCCTGCGGAAGAATGATTTACATCTACCCTGAAAAAAATCTTCGTGCTTACCCCGGATGTGTTCGTGATACGGAAGAATGGGATTCTACATACAAAATACGTGTAAATGTAGAAAAAGCCATTAACCACTTTAAAGACAGTTTTTGTGTTGCAGGTCGTAAGACACAGAATGAAGAAACTCTTCATTCTGATTTACTGCTTGCAGGGATTGCACAGCTGCTCACTGTCATAGTAGCTGATAAAATTCATAAACACCAGTATATCCGTAGCTTGAAGCCGTTAATAGCATAATCTTCTATATTTCCCACCTGTTTTACAGGCAGATAATTCTATCTGCTTTGTTTTTATGCAATAAAATCCTATTTCGCATAAACATCTCTTTAAAATCCAGCTCTGCTGGATTTTTCCCTATTGGAATCAAGATTTCAAACTTGTTTCGCAATTACCTATAAGTATATTAATACAATAAAGGATTTGTTGTTTGGTATTATATCATAAAAAGTGTTAAAAATGAAAGTATTGTTTTTTGTCCTTAGAGGTCAATTTAATGAATTGAGAGATAATTTTGGGTCGCTTTGTTAATAAATGTTTGTTTTTATAAAAAAAGTAAAAGTATGATATTGTTTTTATTCTCAAGAAATTTACCACTTTAGCCGAAATAAAAGTATAGATATTTTATTTATAAGTCATAAATGAAAGGTGAGAAATCGATGAATGTGAATATAAGAGACATATACAACAGGACGGCAAATATGTCCGGCGGCAGGGCAGGAGTTTTAAACGGTTCTATGCTTGCGATAGGAAGTAAGGGGCAGGTTGTTGAAGGTGTTGTATCGAAAGTTTCAAATCAGATTTCCATCAACTTTAATGGTGTTGAGGTGGCAGTACCAAAGACCGCAGTACAGAATGCCAGGGAGGGCGAAACTAGAAGATTTAAGATCATGGATGTGTCTAAAGATAATATCGTGCTGAAAGAAGTTGGAAACGGTGGTTTGGCATCCGGAGCGGTGGCTGTCAGTCATACGATGGTAAGTTCGGGTGTAAATTCAGGCACTTATGGTTACAGAACGGGCACTTCAGGCAGTTCGGAAAGTAAGGATGCGGCAGCAGTCAAAACTGAGATGAATAAAAATCTTGCGGTTCTTACAGGGGATGATTACAAATCTGTTGAGGAGTCAGAGGGTTCTGTTGATAAATGCGAGGAAGAATATGTTGACAAAGCTGTTGAAAAGATGAAACAGCAGAAACTTGACAATGAGCAGAACAGGGAAGAAAACAAAAAAGATATTGATGAGTTTGAGGAAGAACTTAAAAAAATTCAGGCAACAGGCTCTCTTGATGCAAAGGCAGAAGCCGGTCTAAAAAAGATTTTGGAAAATTCAGGTATTCCGGTCACGGCGGAAAATATTTCAAAGATAGTGTCTGCACTTCAGATGAGTTCTTCTGCACTTAATATGTCTGACGATACAAAGGCATATATTGTAGGTAACTCGCTTACACCAACGATAGAAAATATATATCATGGTCAGTATTCTGGAAGTGATGCTTTTGACGGAGAGGTCTATGACGCTGAAATCTGGGAACAGATAGAGCCACAGGTTGAAAGGCTTATAGATGCAACAGGGCTTGATAAGGAGAGTGCTGCAGCAGATGCAAAGTGGCTTTTTGCAAATGACCTTCCGGTCACGGCAGATGCACTTAAGACAATGTCCGTATTAAATGATATAAGTTCTGATATGTCAGCAAAGACGGCATTTGAACAGATACTTCAGTCTGTTGCGGCAGGGGCAGAGCCTGAGCAGGCATCACTCGATACATCAGAGTTTGTTATAGCGAGAAGCATTATAAATAATTTTGCGGCGATAACGGATGCGGATATATCAACGGCAGTAAAAGCTGCGGTTGGTGACATTGCATTTGCAAATGAAAATTATTCAGGTAACGGTGTATTAAATCTTGAACTTTTAAGACAGGCGGCAGCCTGCAATAAGACAAATTCAGGGATTGCTGATATTGCTTCTAATAATATTCCGACTACGGTAGTTGAGGAAATGAGCGATATGCAGGTTGAAGAAGTCATGGCAAAAAGATATGTCGCAGAGATATGTCTTAAGATGACTACACAGTCTGTTATGAATATGAGACAAAAAGGAATAGATATTAATACTGCTCCGCTCGAACAGGTAGTGGAGGAATTAAGAAATGAAGAAAACGCTGTCTACACGACAGGTGCAGCAGGTGATGTGAGTGACGATGAACTCAGTCTTTTACAGGAGACTATGCAACAGAAAGCAGATATTGCAAATGCACCGGCATCACTTATCGGAAGAACGGTAAGACAGCAAAATCTTCTCACATTAAATGAACTTCATGCGGCAGCTTCGAGTGAGACTTACGGCAGGCAGCAGTATGGACAGCTTTATGAGATGGTTTCTACACAGGTAGATGCTTCTTATGGTGACTCAATCCAAAAAGCATTTGCGAGTGTTCCAAATCTTCTTAAAGAGCTTGGCATGGAAGATACAAATGCAAATGAAAGGGCAGTAAGGATTCTCGGCTATAACGGTATGGAGATAACAGAGGAGAATGTGCTTTCAGTTAAGGAATACGACGCTGTCTTAAACAGGGTTATCGACAATATGAAACCATCGACTGTCCTTGAAATGATAAGGCGGGGTGACAATCCGCTTGACACCTCGATAAGTGACCTTGATAAGAAACTTTCGGATATAAATGCCACGAAGGATTTAAGTACAGAGGAAAAATACAGTAAATATCTCTGGCAGTTACAGAAGTCGGGGGATATTTCAGAGCAGGAGAGAGATGGATATATTGGTATCTACAGGCTTTTAAACAATATTGAAAAGTCGGATGGTGCAGCAATCGGTGCAGTCTTACAGTCTGACAGGGAAATGACGCTTGGAAATCTTTTGACAGCGGTAAGGACAATGAAAAATCATGGTATCGACACAAAGATAGATGATGATTTTGGCGGACTTAAAGAGCTTAATTTTATGGCTTCATCAATAACAGAACAGATAAATGAGGGCTTTAGTGCAGCACATATAGAAAATCAGGAGAATGGTTCTGAACTTTCAGGCAGAAACAGACAGGCTCAAAATCAGTCAGAGCAGACTTCGCCAGATGTGCAAAACACTGATGTTTCAGAGGAAGAAAGCATTAAGGGAAGATATTTTGACACTCTTGTTTCAGATACGCTCGATGAGATTTCGCCGTCAAAACTTGATGAGGTTGCAAATGGTGATATAGGTAGTGTACTTAATACATCACTTGAAATGTTTGCACAGCAGGTTAAAGAGGCTGACGGTGACAAGGAGATTGAAAAGGCATATTATGATGCGAAAGCAGAAAATGTCAGAACTCTTGAAGCTGAGAGCGGTCAGATAAGAGATATGCTTGCAAATCTTGATATACCTGCGACAATGGAAAATATTGAGGCGGCATTGAATTATATCGAAAATTCGTATAATCCTTTAAAAGAGAGTTATAAGCGTAAAGATGTGCTCGACAGTGAGAAGCAGACAGAGTTTGAAGAATTGACAGACAGTATGTCAGAGGTGCTTGATTCTGAGGAAAGTATTCAGGAAAAGTGCAAACAAGCCGAAAAATATATGGAAGATATATTAAACAGGTCATATGAACAGCCTGATATAAGATATGAGGATTTAGACAGTCTTAGAAGTCTTTCTAAGGGAATAAATTTAAGTATGCTTATGGCAGAGAGAAGAAGTTATGATATTCCGATAAAAACAGGTGATACTATTACAAATATGAATGTCACCATTATACCAAGTGACGATGACAATGGTAAAGTAAAGGTAAGTATCAGAGGAAACAGTTCTGATGAAGATAATGTTTTGCGGCTCGGTGATGTTACGGCAGAAATTAAAGTTGTGGGAGAGTCTGTTAAGGGATATGTTTTTGCTGGTGAAAGGCAGGGTTATGAACTTTTGAAAGAATCATCGGATAAGCTTACAAAAGCATTAGAAACTGCTGGATTTGAAGTTAAAAATATATCATATGGAATGAACAGAGTGTCACAGACAGACGGGCTTATGGCAGGTAAAAGCGATGCAGATACATCAGCTCTTTACAAGGCTGCAAAGATAATAACGGCACATTTGGTGTCAGTGTCAAAACAGTAAAACAGAAAACGGATTATATCAAAGAAAGGAAAGGGAATTTTCATGAAAATAAATCACAATATATCAGCTCAGCTTGCAAATGTAAATTTAAAAAAGAATGATAACAGATTATCTTTAAGTATGCAGAAGTTAAGTTCAGGATATAAGATTACAAAAGCGGCTGACGATTCAGCAGGACTTGCAATTTCAAACAAAATGCGCACACAGATACGCGCACTTGACCGTTCAGCACAGAATGCGGAAGACGGAGTATCAATACTGGAGTCAGCAGATGGAGCATTATCAGAGATTCATAGTGTATTACAGCGTGTGCGTGAACTTTGTGTACAGAATGCAAATGATACATATACATTAGAGGATAGGGAGACAGCTCAGAAAGAAGTTGACCAGCTTATGGATGAGATAGACCGCATTTCAAGTACGACTGAGTTTAATGGAAGAAGCCTTTTTGATGGTTCAGCATCAAGAACTATGTCAAGCAGTGTTGATGGAGTGAAGGCAGTATCGGTGTCAATGGAAGCAACGGCTGGAACATACAGTTTTACGGTTGTAAGCAATGCAACGGCTGCATCTGTTTCAGGTATTTGGAATAAGATTACAACTCCTGCTGCGAAAGATACTTCTTTCTCAATAAATGGTGAAACGATAAATATAACAAAAGACGAGCCGAGAGAACAGATAGAAAAAGATATTATTGAGACTTGTCAGAAGATGAACTTAAGTTATAGTACATCCGGAAGAATTACATCAAATGCTGCCGGAGATGATTATTATGTTGAAATTAAGTATGAAGACGGTACAAAACAGAAAAATGTTGGAACAAATGCTGAGGTAACACTAGGACAGGCTGCGGCAGGTCAGACGGGATTTACAGACAGTGCAAGATACACTGCAAAAGGAAATCTTTTGAATATAATTGATGAGGAAGGTGTTGAGATGACGGTCGAACTTCCGTCAGGTGATAAGGCATTACCAAACAATAAGACCGTAAGAATGAAAGTATATGATGCAGGATATATGACAATTCAGATTGGAGCAAACGAGCATCAGACACTTGATATGGATTTTCCTACTGTATCATGCGATGCACTTAAACTCAGGGATCAGAATGGAAAAGATTTATTAAATGTCTGCACAAATTATGGTGCTTCTAACGGAATAGCACTTGCAGATACGGCAATCAGACAGATATCGACAGCGCGTGCTAAGCTTGGTGCATACCAGAATCGTCTTGAGACGACAGTTTCAAGTTTAAATGTGTTTGGAGAAAACATGACGGAGTCAATGTCAAGAATCATTGATACAGATATGGCAAGCGAGATGACAGAATATACTCAGCTTACCGTATTGCAGCAGGCAGCAACATCAATGCTCTCACAGGCAAACAACAGACCACAGACGATAATGAGTCTCCTTCAGGGTATGTAGGAAGCGAGGAAAGTAAAAATTGACAAGTGAAGAAAAAAGACAATTTACTGCACGCATATCACAGGCAAACAAAAGTGAGCTTGTAGTGATACTATTTGAAATGTTTGATTATTGTATAGAACAGGCAGAGGATGGTTTTAAAACAGAAGATTTACAGAAAGCAGACAGTTATCTTAAAAGTGCAAAAGGTTGTGTTAGTGAATTAAGGGGAAGTCTGGATATGGGATATGAGATTTCGCATAATCTGTACAGTATATATACATATGTGAACAGACAGCTTACTGCTTCAATAATCAAAAGAAAATCTGTAAATATAGACAATGTAAAAGAAAACATGAAAAAACTTCGCAAGTCATTTGAAGAAGTAGCAAAACAGGATACATCAGGTTCAGTAGTACAGAACTCCCAAAAAGTATATGCCGGACTCACTTATGGAAAAGGAACGCTCAATGAAGTGTTTATGGATAATGAAGCTGTAAGAGGGTTTAAGGCTTAAGGGGGTATGGTGTTATAAACGGACGCAGGTCTTTATATATATTTTACGCTCAGACACGCTTTCGCTCGGATAACATCGTAGCAGCACATAAATGAGCATAGTACGCTCATTAAGTGCTGACGATGTTATAACGGTCTTCGCTGCAAAATATATATTAAAGACCTGCTGTGCGTTGGGGACGATTAGGTATAGAGCAATTATGGATATTTATTGTATATAGAAAAATATATTCCCTGTTCCTGCGTCCGTATATTAATCTGTTAAGTTTGCTTTTATTTCCTCAGCAATTTTCCCGCCGTCAGCACATTCTCCCTGTGCCCATTTAATGTCGATGTTGTCGTTTTTCATTCTTGGTATGAGGTGCACATGGAGGTGAAAGACTGTCTGTCCTGCTGCCTCACCATTATTCTGAAGTACATTTAATCCATCGTAATCATAAGTTTCTTTAATAGCTTTTCCACATTTTTTAGCGATTGCAAATATTTTCTCACCGTATTCTTCAGGTAGTTCAAAAAGGTTTGCTGCGTGTGTTTTAGGTAAGATGATGGCATGACCTTTTGCAGCCGGTGATGCGTCAAGAATTACCTTAAAGTCATCATCTTCGTAGATTGAGTTTGTAGGTATCTGACCGTTTGCAAGTTTACAAAAAATACAGTTGTCATCAATATGTTTGTTCATAATAATCCTCATTTCTGCACACATTTTTTGCATATCAAGTTTGTGTCAAGTGTGCACAGACACAAACTTGTGTGTGAAAAATTTATTTTTCACACTACATTTTTACTCTAATATAAAAAATACTATATCTGCATAATTAACACAGCACATAATCAGTTTTGCAATCACTTTAAAAATTAAATATCCTGTCAAATGACTTAAGAATATTAAAATTGCCTTTTGCTGTTACGGAACCTGTCATAAATGCTTCCTGGAGTGTTATCTCTCCGGAAATAATTCTGTCTATGACAATATGATTTGCTTTAAGCGTAGCTGTTGCATCCGGCTTTTCTCCATAGTAGCAGTTTAATTTTGAATTGTCCATATCAAGTACCAATGTCTGATTTTGGTCAGATATATTTAATGCAAAAGAGATTGCCGTATCGGGAATAGGATTAAAATGCGTTCTAAATGCATTAATATATTTGTCGTCATCCCCGTTTTTATTCAATATGTTTGCAAATAAGGATGCAGTATCAAGTTCGGTATCATTATCTGAAGTGGAAGTGTCTGTATCATCATCCATAAGATTTTTGAAAAGCTGTGTAAGTTCTTCAATATCCTCTTTCTGCCTTTTAACATAATTATCATCTGACACATACATTGAAAGTTCTTCGCTTTCCTGTGGTGTAAGTGTCATAGGTTTGACAGCTTGTGAAGTCTCTACAACGGCATTGCTGCTAGATGGAAAAGTTACCATTTTTTTTGTGAATGTACGGTAAAAATTTTCAGCCTTTTTCTCTATCAACATTCCATAGTCATTGTTGGTTTCAAAATCAACAGAACTGCTTACATATGCACATATTCCGTCACAAGGTGTGCCGCCGAGTATCTCCCATGCTTTGGTGAGCGTTTGGTAAGCTTCTTTTTCACCATAAGTTGTGGAAAGGACAACAGGCATCATATAGAGTCTGCGGATTGCATCTTTGTCTCCGTAAAGCCAGCAGGCATCAAGAAACTGCTGCAAAAGACCTCCGATACCAAACCATTCGACAGATGCGGTGATTATAACGGCGTCTGCTTCCTTTAAGGTTTTTGGAAGTACGGAAATACCGTGCTTATCTTCGTAAAGATTATACCGTTTGACATTTACATTAAGTTCATCAAATACGGTTGTAAGTTTATCCATAACATATATTGACGGGTCATCGATAAGACCTCGTCCGCCATAATAAATATTTATTGTAGTCATATGTTCCCTCATTTCTTTGTTGTTATGATGTGCAAAACAATTTATTTTGTTTATTTAACACTATCAGGAAATTATTTTCCGATATGTTGGGATAGCAATTAATAGTGTTATGAGCAGTTAGCAGAGCAGATTGCAAAATCCGCTTAACTATATTTTGCATATTTTATGCGTATAGAATATAAAACAAATGCGATTAAAAAGCCGGATACTATTCCGCCGATATGTGCAGCATTATCAACGCCCTGACTTGTAAAACCGCCATAAAGACTTAAAAATGCCACAAAAATAATTTTCATAAGGTCAAGACTGTGTGCGTGGAAATAATTTATCAGTATGACGGCTATCATCCCGCCGGTCATGCCAAAGATAGCACCCGATGCTCCGACTGTCTGCACATAGTCATTATTTGACATATTATAAAGCATAGATGTTAAGCCTGCAATAATACCTGATGAAAAATAAACAATAATATAATTTATTTTGCCGACTGCAAGTTCAAAATAGCTTCCGATAACTAAAAGCACTATCATATTGTTGTATAGATGGTCGATACCGGCGTGCACAAACATTGATGTAAAAATACGGTAGTATTCTTTTTTATTGAAAAAAAGATCCCAGCCGAGTGCAAATTTATCGGATATGTCTTCTGAACCCGGAGTGGAGATTATTGACATGACTATAAATACAATAATATTTATTGCAACAATTCCTAAATTTACAGGGGCAAGTTTAACATTTACTTCTTTGTCCAGTATGGAAGATGATTCATTGTCAGAAGCGGAAACATCTAACGGCTTTGTGGTAAGCATATTTTCAATGGGGTTTCTTAAAGTAAGAAATTCATCACAAGCCGTTTCAAATATCATAAGCTGTTTTTGTGACGGGATTATGCGCCAGCAGCTTACATTATCAGTTAAAAGTCGTTTGATACAGGTATCATCTTCGCTTATCAGAAGATACAAAAAACGGTATCTGAGACTATTATTATTTGTGGCAAAAGTTCGTATCTGTCTTGAAATATTTTCAAATTGTTCCCTTGAATATAGATTTCCCTTTGTCTCATCGACGGTCACGATGGCAAGAGTTTCGTCATCACTGACTTTTATGTTTAGAAATATTCCGGGGGTATTTAATATTATCGGTTTAAAATCATTTTGAACATAAATGCTGCTCAACAAATCTGTCATAAAAAACCTCGCTTTAAATTTGATTTAACAATATCATGAAAGTGGCAGAGTGGATTGCGAATATCTGCCGGACTTTTAAAATTAGTATAGCACAAAATCAGTTACTTTTGAACTTTTGTCGAAAATCTATACTAAATGACGCATGATTAGGGGTAGAAAAGGGGCGGACAAGGTCGTACTATATATTCGGTACCAAAAAAGAATAAAAGACTGGAGGGAAGAACATGAAGTTTTTTCTGGAGCATTATGATGGTGTGCTTTTGATGCTTGGAGCAGGTGGTATCACAATTTTAGCAAAGACTATAGTGGCGTGTATATATACTGAACTTTTGCATCAGGTACATCATATTTCTACAACTAAGAATAAATGGATGAAAAACACGATTTCTAAATATGAGACTACATATAAGATGAATCTTAAGATAAATGATACAAAGAGTTTTGTTTTTATGCAGATGAAGGATGTAAAGTATTTTGGGATAAATCTGTATAATCTGAAAAATACCGGAATATATGGTGCGGCAGTCACAACGGTAATCTATGTATTTTACATGATCGGGGGATATTATGAGAGTGCGTCAGTGCAGTGGTATATAAAAATGTCGATTGCGTCAGGAATGGTGCTTCTTGCAATTTTTATTTCTGAACTTTTTTTGCAGTTAAAAAGAAAGGACAGAATGTTAAGACAGGAATTGTATGATTATATTGAAAATAATATGAAACCGCATCTTTTAAAAAGTATGGTTCAGTCTCAAAAAGCTGCTGATGAAAAGAAAAAACAAGACGAGGCAGAAGCGGCAGTGGCAAATGAGAACAATTCTTTACAGAGTGTTGATGCAGGGCAAATGAGTGATAAAAATAAACTACAAGAGGGAGCCGCTTGTCAGAAAAAAGCTTTTGATGAAGATGCTTTCGACCGTGAGGAAATTGAATTGTTTGAGGAAATTATGGAGGGAATATATGGAGAAGAAATATAGTATTTCAGATGCATCAAGGCAGGTTGAAGTTGAAAACCATGTTTTAAGATACTGGGAGGAGGAACTTGGATTAAACATACATAGAAACTCAAAGGGGCATAGATTTTATACGGACAGGGACATAAAGATACTCCGTGATGTTAAGGATTTAAAGGAACAGGGATTTTTGCTCAAATCAATCAAACTTATTATACATGATATTGATAATGTAAGAAAAATGAATCCAAATGAGCAGTATAAATTGCGTGAGGAGTTAAACCAGAAAATTCAGGATGAGGAGGAAAACAACTCCAATAAAGCAAAAACTGTAAACGGTTTTATGATTTCAAGAAGTCAGTCTGTGCAGACGGACAATGTTGTGCAGTTGGAAAACAAAAATATGTCAGGAGCTGCCGGACAGGTACTTAATATTCAGAAAGGCGAACTTGGACAAACGGCTTTTAAACAGGGGGAACAAAGAAGTGTTGCCGTACCTTCCGAGGAAAAAATAAAAAGGTTTGAGCTGATGCTCAGAAAAATGGTTGCAAATGTCGTGGAGGAGGGGCAGAAAGAGTCTGAGCAGAGAATATCGGACAATGTATCAACAAAACTTATGAAAGAGATAAATTATATAATGATGCAGAAAGACGAGATGGCGGCAAAACAGACAAAACTGCTAGAGGAGATACTTCAAAAAATTCAGTCACAGAGTTTGGAGGAGGTAGCAGCGACAAGCCAGATAAAGCAGCTTAAGACAAAGGAGAAGAAAAAAGATGATAAAAAGGATAAGGTTAAGGAAAAAGGTAAAAATAAAAGAGGACTCAGGATTTTTGGGTAGCATCAGTTTCTTATCATTTACCCACAAAACTGTCAAAATCCGCCGATTTATATATGTAACAGTTCAGCCCCTCATTTATTACATTCGTAAACCTGCCAGCAA
>NZ_QUEB01000026.1:0-24252 GCF_003477845.1 Clostridium sp. AF34-13 | reverse complement strand
TATCCATTTTGTTACATTTTCGATTACAAGGCAAGGATATAGCAGTTTTCGGTTATAAATAGTATTTCATTAAATATTTATTTTAATTCAGTTTGCTAAAAATTATTGCTAAAAACTACATATGTAGTGTCAGGACAACAAAAAATTGATGCATTGAATAAGCACGCACTCTCAAAAGTACATTCAAGCTCAATATATTAAAGATTTACTTTTTGTCGTACTGGTATAAATCAATAAAAGACAGGCTGAGAAATAAAAATGTGATATGAAATAGCAGCTAAAAAAACTGCCGTAAATAAAATACAGGGAGGTAATGCAAATGTTAAGGCTTTCAGTTGAAAACAAAGAGTATCTCATGGTTGGAGATAATGTAAAGATTATTTTTCTCGGTGGTTCAGGAAATCATCACAGGATAATGATAGATGCACCGAAGGATGTGAATATAGTCAGAAGCAAAGCTCTTAAAAAACATATGAAAGAAAATGGGATAGAGTGTGAGTTTCCTTCTTACTATGAAGAAAAAGAGCATCCTGAAAAATATCGTAGAAAATAAAAATTTAGAAGCTGTTTTTGCATCGACAGTCCGCAAAGCGACTGTATTTATGGACAAGCAGCAAAGCGGATTGCGTATATCCGCATGGCTTTGGTAATAAATCGGTGAACAGATGATAATGTCTTATATTTTGATGTAATAGTCAAAAGCAGACAGAGATGTATGCTTACATACAAATTGCTATCTGCGGCTTGACTCTGAAAATCATATTTTTCAGATAAGACAGTGTGGATTTTTCAGAGTTTTATTAATCGAAAATGATACAGCGGCATCGTGCATTGATTTTATTATAAATAAAAATACAAAACAAATTTCACAATACGCTCACAAACGGATTTGGAGCGTAGGAAAAACACGGAGGTAATTATTATGGCAATGATAGTACAGCACAATATGTCAGCAATGAACGCTAACAGAATGTTAGGAGTAACAAGCAGCTCGCTTTCAAAATCAACAGAAAAACTTTCTTCTGGTTATAGAATTAACCGTGCAGCAGATGATGCGGCAGGACTTTCTATTTCAGAGAAGATGAGAAGCCAGATTCGTGGTTTAAATAAAGCTTCTGCAAATGCACAGGATGGTATCTCACTTATACAGACAGCAGAAGGTGCATTAAATGAGTCTCACTCAATCCTTCAGAGAATGAGAGAACTTTCAGTACAGGCATCAAACGGTACAGAGACAGATGATGACCGTGAGGCAGTACAGAAGGAAATCAGTCAGCTTCAGGAAGAACTTACAAGAATTTCAAGTACAACAGAATTCAATACAATGAAACTTCTTGATGGAAGCCAGGGTGGAAGTTCATCTACAACAGGTTCCGGACCAAAGTTTGGTGTAGTTGATGCTACATTGGATGGTGCACTTGTTACTTCAAATGTAGGAGGAATTAAGGTTGCAACAGCAGCCAGTGATGATACAAAAGTAGGGCAGGAGACAGCAGTTTGGGATAAGACAGGTAAAACATTAACTTTAAATCTTTCTAAGAATAAAGTTTATACTCAGGATGAGATTGATGATCTTATATCAAATGCAAAGCAGGAAGACAGCAAGGCAGAAGGTGCTCCGGCAGAAGTTAAAGTGACATTAAAGAATGGTATTTTCAATGCAGATGCGGATACTACAGCTGGAACAGCAACGGCTGCAGGTGTTAAGGCATCTTCTGATGCAGCAGAGGTTGCTGCTGATACATTTGTAGGTGCTAACAAGATTAAATTTACATCTAACAAATATGGAGCAGAATTTAATAATACTACATTTGATTTTGCTTTTGATAAGGAAGCTGGTAAAGAAGAGGTAGAAACAACTACAGCAATTACTACTGATGCTGCTAATGGTATTACAGAGGGTGCGTATAAAATTCATCTTGCAGCCGGTAAAGAATACACAGCTGAGGACTTAGAGGATATTCTTAAATCAGCAGGATTTGATTTTGATGTAACTTTAAGCGGAGCAACTCCGGATGAACCACATACATTGTTTGCAACAAGCGGAGCTACTACAGTTGGTACGATTACAATGGCGAATGGTGCAGGACTTGGAAGTACAAAAGCATTATGGGGACAGGATGGATATGATGGTGTTTCTTCAAATGCAGGAATTACTCTCCAGATTGGTGCTAATGAAGGTCAGACAATGAGTTTTACTATTGACGATATGAGTGCAAGATCACTCGGCGTAGATGCAAATAAGATTGACATTGCTACTCAGGATGGTGCTAAGAAAGCTACTACAACTATTGATGCAGCTATCAAGAAAGTATCTGCACAGAGAAGTAAACTTGGTGCTGTTCAGAACCGTCTTGAGCATACAATAGCAAACCTTGATACAGCCGCTGAGAATACTCAGACATCAGAGTCTCGTATCCGTGATACAGATATGGCTTCTGAAATGGTTGTATACAGCAAGAATAACATTCTTTTACAGGCAGGTCAGTCTATGCTTGCACAGGCTAATCAGTCTAACCAGGGTGTACTTTCACTTCTTCAGTAATGAAATGATATGAGATGTTTGTGGGATTGCGAAAATTGCCTGGCAATGGGACAATCCGTGATATCGTTTTCATAAGCTTAGATAAAAATAAGCTGTTTCATGCAAAGTAAAAAATCGCTGTGGAATATCATAGTATTATCAGATATTCTGCAGCGATTTTTGGTATATAGAAAAATATATAATGTCAAACGCACATTCAGATATTATTACATGAGGTAAACGTAAGCTGCGTAGCAGCGGCTGACAGTTTACCGGCAGGGTTATAAATGTAATAAATGGCAGGTTTAACTGTTATAAAACAAAGGCTCGAAATATGTCAAAAACTTGAAACTTTTCTGCATATATATTATCATTATTAAAACTGGGAGTATCAATGGAAAGAAAAACTTACGAGAGAAGCAGAGAAAAAAAAGGTTATCTCTTTTGCGGGAAACGACGGGGAACAGTGATTTAATCTGAGGAGAATAGCAAATGAAAAATAAAAAAGAATACATGATAATTTTTGTAACTGTAGCGGCATTGCTGATTGATATTTTAGGCAGGGAATTTGCCGTAAAGTTTGTATTGCCGGTGTGGACTGACTCGATAGGAACTTTTTTGGTCGCATATTTATACGGTCCCGTCTGTGGTGCTTTTGTTGGATTTACCAACAATATTATTTATGGAATATTTGTTGAACAGGAATTGATATATTGTGTTGTCGGAAGTATGCTTGGGATTATTGTGGGGATTTATTCAAAAAAGAGAGTCTTTGATAAACAGTTTACGACGATGACTTTAGGTATGGGGCTTGCATTGTTTTCGACTGTTATGGCAGTTATGGTAAACGCATTGTTATATAGTGGCAATATAAGTAATGTATGGGGAAATCAGGTTATGCTGCTGTGTGTTGACAAGGGACTGCCCAAATTTATTTCTTATATAGCCGGTCAGTTTTGTGTGGAATTTATGGATAAGATGCTGACTGTAGAGATAATGTATTTATTACTCAAAATTGCTCATTATATCAGAAAAAAACTCAACAAAAGATTTAAAACAATAACACAAATAATCATTTTAGCTGTAGTCATGGCAGGAGTTTGCTGCGGAAAAACAGACAAGACAGCGGCGGCACAAAATAAGTCAGTGCAGACTTCAAAAGCAGGATATACATCAGAGACAAAAGCAGGGAAAGTATCAAAAGCAAATTCAGAAAATAATAATTCAGAAAATAATAATTCGGAATATAAATCGGAATTGTACTCGGAATACAATTCGGAATTGTATTCCTATATACAGAAGCAGTATTCAAAGGATGAAGGGCTTTTATCAGGTGAGGCTAATGATATTGCCCAGACAAAGGATGGAAAGCTTTGGATAGGCACTTATGCGGGGCTTTTTAAGTATGATGGAGTGAAATTTGTCTGTTTTCAGGATATTAGTTCGGTCAAAAGTGTAAATTGCCTGTATGTTGATGAAGAGGGAAGATTGTGGGTTGGAACCAATGATAATGGTGTTACTATTTTTATCAATGAGGATGCCGTTAATGTGGTGGATGACCAAAACGGACTTCTTTCAAATTCAGTAAAGAAGATAGTATGTGATTCACATGGAAATTATTATATTGGAACTTCAGAGGCATTATCGGTAGTATCTCTTAGCGGAGGAGTCAAGGTGACAAAAACATTTAAAAACATAAAAAATGTGGTGTCAATGACTGCTGATGATAATGGAAATGTTGCCGGTGTAACTGAGAGGGGAGAAATGTTTTGGATAAGTGATGGCAAACTTATAAATACTCCGAAAGCTGTCAGAAAATTTAAGGATTGCAATGAAGTTTGTTTTTCAAAAGCCGGTCAGTTATATATTGGTACGACCGGAAATTCGATATACATATTTGATATGGAATCAAAAAAGCTTAAACTTAAAGATAAAATCAGGATAAGTGGTTTTGAATCTATAAATTACTTTTATCAGGCGGATAATGATAAGATGTTTGTGTGCTCAGATACCGGTGTGGCAGTTCTGGGTAAAAACGGCAGTTATCACAAGATAAATACAAACAATTTTAACAGTTCGATTGACAGTATGCTTGTTGATTATCAGGGAAATTTATGGTTTAGTTCGTCAAGACTAGGACTTCTTGAAATGTGTAAGTCCTCGTTTGAGGAGGTATTTCAAAATATTGGTATGACGGCGGTTGTCAATTCTACGGAAAAGTGGAACGGCATACTTTTTTGCGGTACAGATGACGGTCTGGTCGCTGTTAAGGGAAGAAAAAAAGTAAGCAATCCGCTTACAAAAAGGCTTCAAAATGTCAGGATAAGATGTTTGAAAGCAGACAGCAAAAATACATTGTGGATAGCCACAACAGAAATGGGAATATATAAAGTTACAATAAATAAAAATGGCGGGTATGACATTAAAAATTTCACTGATAAGCAGGGAATACCGGGGATGCGGTTCAGAAATATAATCGAATGTAGTGATGGCAGGATTATGATTGCAGGAGATTACGGTGTTGCAATTATGTCGGGGGACAGAGTTGTAAATGTTCTTGACTCAAAGGATGGTATGCTCAATGAAAAGTCTTTATGTCTGCTGGAACATAAAGATGCGTGTTATGTCGGTTCGGACGGTGGCGGAATAACTAAAATTGACAAAAACGGCAAAGTGACGCAGATAACAAAAAAAGACGGATTGTCATCGGATGTAGTTTTGCGTATGGTTAGTGAGACGGTCTATGGCGGAATGTTTATTGTTACAAGCAATGGTCTTTGTTATATGTCTAAAGATGGTAAGGTCAAGAGTCTTGATAAATTCCCGTACAGCAATAATTATGATATAGTCTGCAATAAGAATGGAATCTGCTGGGTGCTTGGCAGTGCGGGAATCTATGAGGCAAAGATAAAGGAATTGATTAAAAATGTGAGAAGTGATTATCTGCTGATAAATTCAAAACATGGTCTTAGAGCGTCACTGGTTGCAAATTCATGGCCATGCAGGGAAAGTGGTGCTTTGTATCTTTGCTGTGATACAGGTGTGGTAAAGGTAAATATGTCAGACGGCAGTAAGGGTGATGATTCATACCGTATGATTATGAATTATGTTGAGATTGATGGCGAAAAGGTGGCAATAGACCGTATAGATACATTAAAGATGTCGGCAGATTCAAGACAGATTACATTTGCACCGGAGATATTAAATTATTCTGTGAAAGATCCGTATATAAGTGTTAAGTTAGAAGGACACGACACAAAGAGGAGGACCTGTCTGTTAAGTGAGTTTAATAAGATAACATATACTGATTTAAAAACCGGCAGATATGTGTTTAAAATATCAATTTTAGATGGCTATGATGGAAATATTATAGAATCAGGAAGTTATATTATTGATAAAGAGAATGAAATGTATCAATATTGGTGGTTCAGGCTTTATATCTGTATCATAGCAGGGCTTGTGCTTATATGGCTTACATGGTTTATTACGAGAACCTGTATGCAGAGGACAATGCTTAAACAGAAGCTCGAACTCGAATATGCAAAGAAACAGATTAAGATGAGCAATGAAACGATTCTCTCAATCGCACGCACCGTTGATGCAAAAGACTCCAATACAAGTCAACATTCATACAGGGTATCAGAGTATTCGGTTGCGATAGCAAAAAGACTTGGTTTTTCTGATGAAAAATGTGAAAATCTCCGCAAGATGGCGTTACTTCATGATATAGGAAAGATTGGAATACCTGATGCGATATTAAATAAGCCGGCGAAACTCACAGATGAAGAGTATAAGATAATGAAAACTCATGTAACGCTGGGTGCTGATATATTAAAGGATTTCACGCTGATAGATAATGTAAATATAGGAGCATTGTATCATCATGAAAAGTATGACGGGACAGGTTACTGTTACGGACTAAAAGGTGAGGATATTCCTATTGAAGCACGCATTATCGGTATTGCGGATGCGTTTGATGCGATGACGGCAAACCGTGTATATCGAAAGCAGCTTGACATTGATTATGTGACAAACGAATTAAAACGCTGCAGTGGTACACAGTTTGACCCGAAACTGGTTAAGATAATGTTGTCACTTATGGATGAAGGTATCATTGATGTGGAAAGTTTATACGCAAGATCAAAAGGAGAAACGGAAGAATGAAAAAAAGATACGCATTATGCCTGATAACCTGTATTGTCATGACTTTATGTTTGTTTGGAATACATAATCTTACAAAAACGGAAGAAAAACATATTAAGGTTGGTTTTATTTTTGTAGGTGATGAGATTACACCTTATACAAACAATTTTATAAAGGCAAGAAATCATATCAAGGAGGTGTATGGCGACCGGATAGAATGTGTTACGACATACAATGTGACAGAGGGGCAGATTGAAAAACCTTTGCAGGAGCTTATCGACGGTGGGTGTGATTATATAATTGCGGCGAGCTATGGTTATGGGCCGGATGTCAAGGCGGTGGCAAAAAAATATCCGAATATACAATTCTGCGTACCTACAGGAGATAATGCAAATGAAAAGCCGGTTTTGTCAAATTATCATAACTGTTTTGGAGAGATATATCAGGGCAGATATGTGTGTGGAAAAGTAGCCGGAATGAAGATAAAGCAGATGATAGATGAAAATATCATTACAAAGGAGCAGGCAAAAGTCGGTTATGTGGCGGCATTTCCGCTGCCGGAAGTAATATCGGGATATACATCATTTTATCTTGGTGTCAGGTCAGTAGTACCGGAAGCTGTCATGACAGTGAAGTACACAAATACCTGGTCGAGCTATTCTACGGAAAAACAGGCGGCAAAAGAGCTGGTTGATGAGGATTGTGTTGTTATATCACAACATTCAGATACGGTCGGACCGGCAGCTATATGTGAAAATGCTCAGAGGGATATACCGGTATATCATGTAGGGTACAATCAGAGTATGACAGATATTGCACCGACAAGATCGCTTGTAAGCTGCTGTGTGGATTATTCAAGCTATTTTGAGCAGTCGGTATATGCCTTATTGCATGATAAAAAGATAGAAGAATGTATTGACGGCCGTACCTATAAGCAGGATGCCATGGCAGGGATTGATAAAGGCTGGGTAAGGATACTTGATATAAACGAAGCAATAGTGCCAAAAGGAACAAAGGAGATGGTTGAGGACACTATAGAAAAAATTGAAAAGGGAAAACTCGAAGTGTTTTCAGGTCCTTTTACCGGTGTAAGTGTATTTGACCCGAATGATAAGATAAATCTTAATACTCCGTATAAAGAAAATGCAAATTCATCTTCACCGTCTTTTAGCTATATTCTTGATGATGTTATCACTATTGAAAAAATGAAAGAAGAGTGATAAGTCTGCTGTACAGCAGCGGCTGACAGTTCACCGGCAGTTTTATAAATGTAATAAATGGGGGGCTGGACTGTTACATTTTGTTGTGTTTATTTATATTTTTCACTTGCTTTTCAGTCAGATGTTTGTTATATTTAACTATATAAAAGTGTAAATTATTTTAAGTTTTTGTCAAATATAACAACTATCCATGGATGACAGGACAGAAGTGGAAAAGAAAAAGATGAAAAATTAAAATATGCAGAAAAGGTACACGATTTTGGAGATTTTTTATCGGAGGTAAGTATGAGAAAATTAAGTAAAAAACTTGTGAGCTTAGGTACTTGCATAGCTATATGCAGTACCGCAATATTGGCAGGTGGCTGCAGCAGTTCAAAAAATTCATCGACATCAAACGGAGGAAAGATTGATATGAAAGCACTTGAAAAAGAGGAAAAAGAGTTAAAGCCTGATTATACGGTGAAATATGACGGCATAAAAAAGGCATCCATAGATGCAGGTGTAAGTGTCCATGATCCTTCTATATTAAAGGTTGATGATACATATTATATTTATGGCTCGCATATGTCTACTGCAAAGTCAACTGATCTTAGAAACTGGACAAGTATCGGTGACGGATACACAACGGACAATCAGGTATATAAAAACCTGTTGACAAATGAGAAAGCGTTTAAGTATTCAGGTGGAGCGTTCAGTGCTATTCCTACTGATGACAACGGAACTCATGTATGGGCACCTGATGTTGTATATAATAAGGAGTTAAAGAAATATTTCATGTATTATTGCACATCATCAACATGGAATGCATCAAATCTGTGCTATGGAACTTCTGATTCTCCGGAGGGACCGTTTGAGTGGAAAGGTGCTCTTATCTATTCGGGATTTACTTCGGATACTCTTAAGTATACGGATGTCTGTGATTATGTTACTGAAGATTATGCAAAGAAACATTACATAACAAGTAACGGTGGCGACTTTGAGGAATACAATTATAATGAGTGTCCTAATGCCATCGACCCTACTACATTTTATGATGAGGACGGAAAGATGTGGATGGTCTACGGCTCATGGTCAGGCGGTATATTCCTGCTTGAGATTGATGAGAACACGGGAAAAGTCATTCATCCTAAAGCTGATGAGAAAAATGATGTTGACGCATATTTTGGAAAGAGACTTATCGGCGGCGGTCATGTAGCGATAGAGGGACCGTGGATTGAGTATGACAAAGAAGCCGGTTATTATTATCTGTTTGTATCGTATGGTTCGCTTACAAGTGACGGCGGTTACCAGATAAGAGCTTTCCGTTCAAAGAAAGTTGACGGTCCTTATGTGGATATGAAAGGAAATACACCAAAGCCGGACTCAGGTGATGAATCATTTTTTGGTCTTAAACTTTCAGGAAACTATATGCTCCCTAGTCTTGAAAAGGCATATAAGGCAACGGGTCATAACTCAGCACTTATAGATAGTGATGGAAAGAGATATATCGTAAACCATACGAGATTTGATGATGGAACAGAGGCTCATGAGCCGAGAGTGCATCAGTATCTTCTTAATGAAGACGGATGGCCATGTATGCTGCCTTATGCGACAGACGGCGAGACGGTTTCTGAAAAAGGTTATGATAATGAAAAGATTATCGGAGATTATTATGTTGTAGACCAGGACACAACGGTAGACGGTGAGATAGCAAAGCCGTTTAAACTTATCTTTACTGATAAGGGCAGTGTGTTTGGAAAAGACATAAAAGGGATATGGACTGTTAAGGATGGTACATACTATGTTACGATAAAGTATGACGACGAAGAGTTTAAAGGCGTGTTCTGTGATATGAAAGATGAGGCAGGCACAAAGTGTATGACATTCTCAGCGGTAGGAAAGAATAAGAGCCTTTGGGGAGTAAAGTATTATAAATAGAAGCAACGGAGGAAAGGCAGATGGCAAAGAAAATTGATGCAAAGTTGAAACGACAGATAATAGATGTGAGTAAGAGCGTGGCTGCGTGGGTGTTTGTGACAGCGGCATCTTTTGGCTATTGGCTTGTGGTGCTTCTGATTGCTTCGCTTGTGCTTCTCAATGTATGGCATGTAACATTTGACTCCATACTAAAATATTCATTTGTACTTATGATAATAACTTCGGTGGTTTATCTCGGATTTCAGATTAAGAAATGGGTGAGATGACAGTAGAGGGTTTATGTTATGGCTTAACTGTTACAATTAATGAATTTAAAATTCCGGATGAGATATATCCGGAATTTTTTTGGCGGTAAACAAATTTGGCATATAATGAAAATGCGTTTTGAAATATCAGAATATATATTTTTTTTCACAATTTTTTATAATAAAAATTATTTTTAGTATAAAAAAGTTTATTGAAATTTTATGATTGAGATAATTGTAAAATAAATCAAATTTTGTTTAGTTGTTTCTAAATGTTTTATTTTAGGACAAATTTAGAAATTGTATTGTGCAAGGTGTATTAAGAATGGTACTGTTGTCAAGTGGGTTTTATGTGCATATTGCTAAAAAGTGGCTGAAATTTGTTATCAAGGTGAAAGAAATATACAACAATTTGACTATAGTTGGCATTGACTTTTGTTCAAAATCATAGTATTATAAAATAAACTAAAGTAATTTATGAAAATATAAAAATACTTAAGCAAGAAACAATTTAAGGAGGAAGTTATGCGGCACAAAAAAATTGGAGGTAAGTTTAAAAAGACAGTTGCTGTCGGACTTATCGTGTCAATGGCACTTGGGTCTGCAACTCTCAGAAGTTTTGCGAAAGATGTAAGTGACGATAGTACATCAGGCTCAAAAACTGAAAGTTCGGATTCAGACAGTAAGTCATCAGTGACATCTGAAGAGTATTCCAGTGAGAGAATATCAACGATTTATACAAATATCAGCAAAAAATATAAATTGTCTGATTATACCGGTGAAGCGGTTTCGATACCGGTAGACAGTTCTGTTACGGGAAACAGCAAAAGTTATCTTACTACTAAAGTTAAAGGCTATGAAAAAAATAATAAAGTTCTTGATCTGACAAGTGGTAAAAAAGTAACACTTGATTTTGAGGTTCCGGAGGACGGTCTTTATTATATGAATTTTGATTATCTTTCATATGATGAATCAATACTTCCGGTTTCAATGAAGATGAAGGTAGACGGAGATTATCCGTTTTACGAATGTCGAAGTCTTGAGTTTGAGACAACATGGAAATTAGGTGATGAACCGTCATATGACAGATATGATAATGAAGCGGTTACAATTCCAAATAAGCAGATACAGTGGGAAAGCAAATATCTGATGGATTCAAGTTATCGCCATTCAGATCCGCTTAAAGTTCAGCTTACAAAAGGAAAACATTCCATTGAACTTAGTGTTGACGAAGGAAACTTCCTTTTAGGAAATATCTCCCTTGAGGCACCTGTAACTGTTGAAGAATATAAAGGTTCTTCTGACAAAGCAGATGGAAAAGAACTTATTACGATTCAGGGTGAAGATTATACGACAACAAATGATTCAGCTATTCACGGCGTTGCCGAGTATGATACAAGTGTTGATCCATATCAGGCTAAAGATACGGTATTAAATACGCTTGATTCTGATTCATTCAGTACGGCAGGTCGGAAAGTAACATATGAATTTGAAGTTAAGACAGCCGGAAATTATAAGATTGCAGCAAACTATCGTCAGTCAGAAAAAACAGACTTCCCTGTATTCTGTGATGTTGCAATCGATGGAAAAGTTCCAAACAGTGCATTTAAAGATTACAGCATGGCTTATACTACAAAGTATAAAACAGCTACCATGCAGGATTCAAAAGGTGAGGATTTAAGTGTACATCTCGAAGCAGGAAAACATACGATTTCTTATACCATAAGCATGAATCCTATTTCATACATTATGGAAGAGATTGATGAAGTAATGTCAGATGTAAATGACCTTGCACTTGAGATTACAAAGGTTGCCGGTACAAATGCTGATAAGTATCGTGACCTCAAGCTTTCAAAGTATATTCCAAATCTGGAAAAGACACTTTACAGTTATTCAGACAGACTTACAAAGCTTGAAAAGAGTGCTGTTAAGTGGAGCGACAGTGACAAGAATGTAGCTGTTATGTCGTCACTCATTATTGCAGCAAAGCAGTTGAAGAGTCTTGCAGACAGTCCTGATTCGATTCCATATCGTATAGACGAGTTGTCAACAAGCTCAAACTCAGTAAACCATTATCTTGCAACAACGATTGATAACCTTATTGCAAACGATCTTGCAATAGACAGGATTTACATTTATCAGGATGGAGCAAAACTTCCATCGAAGCCGGGATTTTTTAAGTCTTGTGCGATGAATGTTTCAAGATTTGTGGCATCATTTACTGACCAGGCTTACTCAACAAAGAATACAAACAGCGATCATATACAGGTCTGGGTAAACCGTTCAAGCCAGTATGTGCAGATTATGCAGAAAATGATTGATGAAAAGTTCACACCAAAGACGGGAATCAATGTTGATATAAGTATCATGCCTGACCAGTACAAACTTGTACTTTCAAATTCATCGGGAAATGCACCTGATGTTGCGACAGGTATCAACTACACGATTCCTTATGAGCTTGGTATCAGAGGTGCACTTGTCAATATGGCACAGTATGATGATTTTAAAGAATCGACAGATGGTTATGAGCCGGGATTCTTTATGACAGGTTCAATAAATGATGGTATTTATTCAATGCCGGAGACAATGAACTTCTGGGTATTGTTCTACAGGACAGATGTTCTTGAAAAACTTAATCTTGAAATTCCGAAGACTATGGATGATGTAATAGATATGCTTCCAAAACTTCAGATGAGAGGTTTAAATTTCTATTATCCGACAGCAGGTATGACGCTCATGAGAAACTTCCATGGTACTACACCTCTTATCGTGCAGAATGGTGGTTCACTCTATGCTAAGACGGCAGCCAACGGCACGGCAATCGGAAATGAGAAGTCGGTAAACGGATTTACAAAACTTACGGATTTGTTTACTGTTTATAATATGCCTGTCAATGTTGATAACTTCTATCAGCATTTCAGAAATGGTGATATGCCTATCGGAATTGCGGATTATGCAACATTTAATATGCTTACAAATGCAGCTCCTGAACTTTCAAGTTCTTGGAAAGTTGCACTTATCCCAGGTACTCAGAAATCAGACGGAACTATTGACCGTTCAGTCTGTGGATGTGCTGAGAGCAGTGTTATCTTTAAGAGCAATTCTGAGAGACAGAAAAAGGCATGGGAATTTGTTAAATGGTGGTCTTCAACAGAGACACAGGCAGAGTTTGGACAGACTATTCAGATTACATATGGTGGTGAATATATCTGGCCTACGGCAAATACAAAAGCGTTTGCACAGCTTCCTATAAATTCTGATACAAAGAAGATTGTTGAAGAGACAGCAAAGAATGTTAAGGACGTTGCGAGAGTTCCGGGTACATATCTCCTCGAACGAGAGATGAGTAATACATTTAATGATATTGCCGTAAACGGTGATAACGAGCAGACGCGTATAGACAAGGCGGTTAAGACCGTAAACCACGAGTTTGAAAGAAAACTTGAGGAATTCGGATATAGTGACAGTGATGGCAAAGTAATAAAAGATTATAAAATTCCAACTTATGAATCTGTAGAGAAACTGCTTGGCAGAACAGATGATGACGAATAATATAATCGGAGGGATGAGAAAGAATATGGCTAACGAAAATAAAGAAAAATTAGTTAGAAAGCCCGGTAAGAAGAAAACCGGCATTAGAAAAAGAGAAAATTCAAACACAAACGGTTATCTCTTTATGCTGCCATATGCTCTTATGTTTGTGGTATTCATATTACTTCCGACAGTATTAGCGGTTGTACTTTCATTCACAAACTTTAATGCGATTCAGTTCCCAAAATTTGTAGGATTTTTGAATTACATTACACTTATTACAAGTGATGAAGTATTTATGCAGTATGTATTGCCAAATACCGTATTGTATGCGGTTGTTGTAGGTATCGGAGGATATATTTTATCCTTCGTGCTTGCATGGGCACTTTGTAACCTTACAAAAGTTCCAAGAACTATATTTGCCCTTATCTTATACTCACCGAGTATGACAGCAGGTGTTGCGATGACAGTTCTCTGGAAGGTTATCTTCTCAGGTGACCAGACAGGTCTTTTGAATGCATGGCTTATGAACCTCGGTCTTATAGACGAACCTATCATATGGCTTGTAAATACAAAATACCTTTTACCTATAGTTATTATCATAGGTCTTTGGTCTTCAATGGGTGTAGGTTTCCTCTCAATGATAGCAGGTATCTTAAACTCAAATGAAGAACTTTATGAAGCAGCAGCTATTGATGGAATCAAGAATCGTTTCCAGGAAATGATATACATAACAATTCCTCAGATGAAACCTCAGATGTTGTTCGCAGCGGTTATGGCAATCGTAAATGCGTTCCAGAATGGTCTTATATCTACACAGCTTACCGGTAATCCGTCACCCGGATATGCGGCACAGCTTATTGTAAACCATATAGAAGATTACGGTTTCTTAAGATACGAGATGGGTTATGCGGCAGCAGTTTCAGTTGTATTGTTATTAATCGTTCAGATATTCTCGAAAGCGGCAAATGCACTTTTGACGGAAAAAGACGATTTTTAAAAGAGGAGGAAAAAAGAAATGGCATATAAAGGCAAGAGAATTAATCCTCAAAAGTTTGAAAGAGGACAGATTAAGATTATCGCCATATTATTACCTCTCGTAATATTCATGGCACTACCAATCGTGTTTATTGCAAACCATGCGTTTAAGCCGATGGATGAGTTGTTTGCATTCCCGCCTACATTCTTTGTAAGAAATGCAACACTTGAAAACTTCACAAAGCTGATAAAGTTCAGCCGTACGGCAGGTGTTCCACTCAGCCGTTATGTATTTAACAGTTTACTGGTTACGGGACTGACAGTAGGATTGTCACTTCTGTTTACAACATTTGCGGCATTTGCTCTTGCAAAGTTAAAATTCAAGGGCAGACAGCTTATGATGAATATAAACCAGCTTGCTCTTATGTTTGTTGCAACAGCAGTTCTTATTCCAAGATACCTTGTTATCTGTAAAGTAGGACTTATCGACAGCATATGGGCACATATCTTACCATTGCTTGCTTATCCGGTAGCACTTTTCCTTGTTAAGCAGTTCGTGGAGCAGGTTCCTGACTCACTTATCGAAGCAGCTTACATTGATGGTGCAACAGACTGGACGGTTTACAGAAAAATTATTATTCCGATGATAAAACCGGCTATTGCAACAGCAGCAATCCTTGTTTTCCAGCAGGTGTGGGTAAACATGGAAACATCAAACTACTATGTAAATGATGACAGTATGAAAACATTGACTTTCTATATGAACTCACTTGTCAATGTAAATAACACAGTCTCCGGTCAGGGTATGGCGGCGGCAGCCTCACTTATATTGTTTGTTCCTAACCTCGTGTTATTTATCATACTTCAGAACAATGTCATGAATACAATGGCACATTCAGGTATCAAGTAAATGAAGCTAGAGGAGGAGAAGGAACAGACATTATGAAAAAGAATAAAAATTTATTTAAGATTGTTTCTGTATTGCTCTTGGCATTCGTAATAACGCTGTCAACAGGATTGAATTCCGTAAGTGTTTCTGCAAACACACCATATCGTACATATACAAATGACGGTTATGGACGGACGATGGAAACACAGACAGCGTACCTTGCACAAAAGACACTCATAAAATTCGGCAATGAATTTATGAGCAATCCAAGTGATATGTACATAACTTCTGACGGCACGATATATGTTGCTGACACAGGTCATGGGCGTATCCTGGTTGGTACAGCAGACGGAAAGTTATTAAACATTATCGGTAAAGGAAAGTTAAAAACACCAATGGGTGTATTTGTAACTTCCGACAAAAAAATTTATGTGGCTGATAAAGATGGAAAAGCGGTTTTTGTTTTTGATCAGAACGGAAAAGTTTTAAACAAGTACACAAAGCCGGATAGTCCGCTTTATGGTGAGGGACTTGACTTCCTGCCGCAGAAGATAGTTGTAAATGATGCAGGTGTTATGTATATCGTATGTCAGTCAAATACAAACGGTATCGTCGAGATTTCGCCGGAAGAAGGCGGAACATTCCTTGGATACTTTGGTACAAACTATGCATCAGTGAGTCTTCAGACTATTATCTATCGCGCTATTCTTACTGATGAGCAGAGAGCAAAGATGGTAAGTAATATGCCATCAACACCTGATAACCTTTCGATAGATACGAAAGGACTTATCTACACGGTAACGCGTGGTGATGAGAATATGTCTCTTAAAAGACTTAACATCGCAGGTACAAACCTTATAAAAGGCGGTGTGAGTGATTATGATGAATCACCGGCGGCAGTTACAACAGGTAACCATGATAACATCTATGTTGCATCATCACAGGGTTACATCTACGAGTACAACAAACAGGGTGAACTTCTCTATGTATTCGGTGGTACTGATGATGGTACGCAGAGAGTTGGTCTTTCAACGCAGGTTACAAGTATTCAGGTAGATTCTAAAGACAATATATATGTACTTGATTCTGATAAAAAACAGATTCAGGTTTATGAGCCATCAGAATTTACACAGCTTTTGCATAAGGCACTTTACCTTTATTCAAAAGGTCATTATACGGAAAGTAAGAAACCATTGCAGCAGGTTCTTCAGATGAACAGTATGTTTGATTATGCAAACAAGGCTATGGGTCGTGCATACTTCCAGGAAGAAAATTACGACATGGCACTTAAATATGCAAGACTTGCAAAAGATTATGAAGGATATTCAGACGCTTTCTGGGAAATACGAAATGAGTGGCTTAAAGATAATATTGTAGCAGCACTTGTGATAATAGTTGCATTGTGGGCAGCATTTAAGATTGTGAAATCTCTTGATAAAAAGAAGGGTATTCTCGCAAAACCTAAAGCAGCTATTGCAAACTTCAAGCAAAAGACATTTGTCGCTAATGTATGCTATTCAAAATATTTTATGAAACATCCTATTGATGGTTCATACGGAATCGCAAGAGAGGGCAGGGCATCATGGTCTGCACCGTCATTTATACTTCTTGTATTTATGATAGAGTATGTAATCAACAAATATCTCTGCGGTTTCTTACAGAAAACAGTAAGAGAAGGAAGATATGAGATTTTCTCAGATATTGGAAAGATTGTCATTGTAATGGCAGCCATTACATTATGTAACTATCTTGTATGTACTATAAATGAAGGTGAAGGTACGATAAAGAAGATTTATACATACTTCTGCTATTCACTTCTTCCATATGTAGTATATATACCATTTAGTTTCATATTGACACATATACTTACAACTAATGAGCAGTTCCTTATCACACTTCTTCAGTATGTAATTTACGGATGGGTAATTGTACTTGTGATACTTGGCATAAAAGAAGTAAATAATTACACGGCAAAGGAAACAGCCAAGGTTATCTGTATAACAATATTTACAATTTTGATTATGGCACTCCTCATATTCATAATTTATGTATTATGGGCTCAGGTATTTGAGTTTATCAGTGCCGTATTTGGAGAGGTGGTGTACCGATTTGGCTAAGAATAAGAAAAAAATCATAGCAATAGTTAGTGCATTGGCACTTTTAGTCGCAGCGGTACCGGTTATGTCACAGGCGACCGGTGTTGATTCTGACAATGATGCAACAAGCACATCAGATGCAACAAGCACATCAGATGCGACAAGTTCAACGGATGCCTCTTCACAAAAGAAAGAAGAGGAGAATACAAACAAGATTAAAAGTGACGGTGAAGTTGTTCAGGATGGTGCCGTAGGTAAGGTTGACAAGTCAAAATGGATAACACTTAAAGATTACAAACTTGTAGCCGAGAACGACACATACAAAATGTTTTTATATGAGCCTCGTCTTTCAATAATGCTTCAGAATAAGAAGACAGGAAAAATCATGGAGTCTACACTTAGCGATGAGAAGGATGATGGAAACAGTAACAGCGTATGGAACGGTTATATGAAATCAGGTATTGTTATCAATGCCATCAAAGACGCAAAGAATACATATCAGGTTGATCTTATAAATAACCAGAATACGATAAATGTAAACAAAGAGTCAGACGGATTTACGGCAGATATTTATTTTGATGAATATCAGTTTGGACTTTCAGTAAATGTAAAACTTGACGGTGAAGATGTAGTAGTATCTGTTCCGGATAAATCTATCAAAGAAGATGCAGATGGTATCTATATTTCAACAGTAAGTCTCTTCCCTCTCATGGGATACACATATCTTGATGACGAAGAAGGATATATGCTTATTCCTGATGGAAACGGAGCACTTATCAATCTTGACAATAAAGAGGGAAGATATACAACGGGATTTTCCCAGAACATTTACGGAAGTGATGCCGGATTTGATGATTCTGAAGTAAAGACTTATCTCTGGGATAAGATTGATATGGTAGAAGATGCAAATGAAGTCACCGCACCAATCTTTGGCATGGCTCATACAAAACAGCAGCTTGGATATATCGCAGTAGTAGAAAGCGGTGACAAGCGTGCGAGCATTGAGGCTCATCCAAACGGAGTTATGGTAAATTATAACCGTTGTTTTGCAAAATTTAAGTTGAGAGATATTTATGTTCAGCCTCTTAACAATTCAAATTCAGGTACGGTTACAAAAGCAGAAGAAAAACGCACTCACATGGATATGACAGTAAGATATATGATGCTTTCAGGTGATGACGCAAACTATTCTGCAATGGCAGCAAAATACCGCAATTATCTTCTCGACAATGGTCTTGTCACAAAGAAAGACGACTCATACAACACAAGAGTTGATTTCCTTGGAACAGACAGAGAAGAATTTCTTGTAGGGACAAGGGCTGTCACAATGACAACAACAGAAAACATCTCTGACATATTTGGAGAGTTAAAGAAAAACGGAGTTGCAAGTCTTATATCAATGTATAAGGGATGGCAGAAAGGCGGTCTTTATAATGTGCCCGTCACAAAGTATAAAGCTGACAGACATATTGGCGGAACAGGTAAGCTTACAAAACTTATAAAAGATTCCGCAAAAGACAATTATCAGTTGTATCTTTACAATGATGCATTAAGACTTAACCCGTCAACAAACAAGCTTACATATGATATGATAAAGCAGGTCAACAAGAGAACATTTAAAGAGGAAGAAAAGAAAGAAGTATATGATACTTTCTATTATCTTACTCCATCAAAAGCCAACGAAGACCTTAGTGAGTTAGTTTCTTCATATACGGATGACGGAGTGAAGAATCTTGCAATAGCAGGACTTAGTAATACAATCTTTTCTTATAGCCTTAAAGGGAAGTTCTATACAAGAAATGACACTGCAAATGACAATATAAAGCTTATCGGCGATGTAGCAAAGAAAACAAATCTTGTACTTGAACAGCCAGTATCTTACCTTTGGAAAGATACAAATGCATTTCTTGATATGCCTCTTGGCTCATCAGATTATATGTATGTTGATGAGGAGATACCTTTCCTTTCAATGGTACTTAAGGGAATTATTCCAATGTATTCAAATTATGTAAACTTTGAAGCAAATAAACAGGAATTCCTTTTACAGATGGTTGAAGCCGGTGTTTATCCGTCATTCTATGTGACATATGAAAATTCATCAGACCTTATATATACGAACTCGTCAGATCTTTACAGTACGGAGTACAAGACATATAAGGACACTATCGTTAAGTATGATAAGGATTTAAGAAAACTTAATGAGGTTACAAAGGGTTCGGTTATTAAGAAACATGAGAAACTTAACAATGGAGTTACAGTAGTAACTTACGACAATGGCACAAAGATCTATGTAAACTATACAAGCGTTTCAAGAACGGTAGATGGTGTAAAGGTCGGGGCTATGTCATATTCGTATAAGGCAGGTGAGACTGAATGAGTGAAGAAATGAAGAAGAAAAAGAAAATGACAAAAGAAGAGAAAGAGCAGTTAAAGCAGTTAAAGAAAAGTGCTAAACCCGGAAAACTTGCTAAGAGAGATGCGATTACCGGTGTACTGTTTATATCGCCATGGATAGTCGGTGCGATTTTATTCTTAGCTTACCCATTGATCACATCGTTCAGGTATGCATTAAATAATATCAGCATCACACCACTTGGTATGAATTTTAACTTTGTAGGTTACGGGAACTTTACACAGATACTCTTATCAGAGTCGGATTTTGTTACAAATCTTATAGACTATGTGGTATCAACTGTTATATCAGTACCTATTATAGTCGTGTTCGCACTTATTATATCTATGATGCTTAATCAAAAGATAAAAGGTAAGGGATTCTTCAGACTTATCTTTTTCCTTCCGGTTATCATCGTAAGTGGTCCTATCCTTGGAATGTTAAATGCCCAGGGAGCAGGAAGTATCACATCTATCGATACACAGGCAATAACAGAGGCAATAAAAGGATTTATGCCTGCTGCACTTGCAACACCTATTTCAAAACTTTTTGAGAATATGGTAACAATACTCTGGTATTCAGGTGTGCAGATACTTATATTCCTCTCAGCATTACAGAAGATTGACAGATCAATGTATGAAGCTGCAAAGATCGATGGTGGTTCAGGATGGGAATGTTTCTGGAAGATAACACTTCCAAATATCAAGCCAATGATACTTTTAAATATTGTATATACCATAGTATTTATTTCAAACAACGATCAGAACTCGATTATAGGACTGATAAAAACAGCAATGTTCTCAGGAACGGAAGAAAAGGGTTATGGATATGCATCAGCGATGGCGTGGTTGTATTCAGTGGTAGTTCTCCTTATTGTAGGTCTGTTCTCACTTGTATTCTTAGCTAAGAAAGATGTATATGAGAAACAGGTTAAGAGAGCAAAGAAAGCCCACAAGAAAGAACAGCGTCAGCTTAAGAAGATAGAAAGGAGGAGCGCAAGAAATGCCAAGAAGAACGCAAAAGCAGCAGCCTAGTACGGCAGTTGTATCAACACAGCCAAAATTTACAAAAGAAAAGTTACACAAATTCCTTTTAGGCTCCAAAGAGAAAGAAGGATTCTTAAAGGTATTTGTTATATATGCACTCCTCATATGTATCGGATTTATATATATTTATCCTATTCTTTATATGGTGAGCCAGAGTTTCATGACACTTGATGACCTGCTTGATTCTTCAATCAACTGGATACCGTCAAAGTTAAATTTAGACAACTATAAACAGGCAGCTCAGAGTATGGATTTCTGGAAGTCTTTCGGACAGAGTATAATAATTGCCGGTGTACCTACACTTTGTAATCTTCTTTCGTGTTCTGTAATCGGATACGGACTTGCCCGTTTCGAGTTCCCTGGAAAGAAAGTTGTACTTGGAATCATCCTCTTTACATTTATTCTTCCAAGTCAGATTACAATGATACCTACATATGTACTTTATTCTAACATGGGTATTCTTGGAACAATCTGGTCATTTGTACTTCCGGCACTCCTCGGAATGGGTATAAATGCACCGATATTTATATTGATATTCTGGCAGTTCTTCAGACAGGTGCCAAAGGTACTTATCGAAGCTGCACAGATTGATGGAGCAGGATATCTTAAGTCATTCTTTAAAATATCACTTCCATCTGCATCACCTGCTATCATTACAGTATCACTTTTCTCATTTGTATGGTACTGGAATGAGTCATATCTTACACAGATGTATGTATCAGGTGTTACGACAAAATCGGGCTGGTCATCACTTGTTATCAAGCTCAGTGACTTCGCATCAAACTACTCAGATTATGCACAGACTGCAACAACAGCCGTAACAAGTATAAATGAGTCGATAAACATGGCGGGTACAATGCTCAGCATACTCCCATTGCTTGTAATGTATTTCGTTCTCCAGAGATACTTCGTAGAGAGTATTGATAGAACAGGTATTACAGGAGAATAAAGAGTTAAATTGTATAACAATTTAACTCTGCAAAAAAACCATATATGCAAGTTTTTTTGCTAAGATTAAGCAAGAAGTAACATGATTTAACTTTGAGAAGAGTATTTCTAAGGCTGCAACGAACGCAGCCTTAGAAGTAGAAACTTCGCAAAGCAGAGTAGTTACACGAATTTGCTAAGATTAAGCAAGAAGTAACATGAATTTGTTCGGATTAAGTAGAAAGTAACAGTTCAGCCTTTCATTTTTGAAATGAAAGGCTGTTTTGTCAATTATCTTTTTATAGATGAACTGTTACTTTAAAACAAAAAATCATTAATGGTAAGTTTTGCATTGGTGATTTTTTGTGTTTTTTGTGAATAAAAATGTATAAATTGTAAATGACTTCATAAAAAGTTAAAATATTTCACAAAAAACTATAGCATTTGTGAAAAAAGTGTGATATAATATACAACATAAAATGAACTAAAAAGTTATCTAAATATTAAGGAGGAAAACTATGAGGAAAAAACTTATGGCACTTCTGCTCGCCGCATCTATGGTAGTAGGTATGACAGCTTGTGGAAGTAATGGCGGTTCCGTTTCAAAAAATAGTGCAAAGGATGTTTCCGGAAAATATGATGAAACAACTATTGATGGAATCAAGTATAAGAAAGCAAAGGATATTACAAGTGATAAGATTGAGCTTACATATTATCACTTTGATCAGGATGAAACAGTTAAGTATCTTGCAAAGCGTTTCATGAAGATTTATCCAAATATTAAGGTAAATGTTAAATATCAGAATGTTGCTAAGTACAATGATTCATTACTTACAATGGTATCAAATAAGGAAGCACCTGATGTAATTATGTTCTCAGATGCAGATTTTGCACTTAATAACAGACTTGTGATGGATATTTCATCATATTGGAATTCTGATCCTGAGACAAAGGAAGTTGCATCAACAGTTAATGACTGCGGACTTGGATGTTACGGAACAGAAAAGAGATATGCAGTACCTGTTAAATTCTTCCCTGGTGTTATGTATGTTGACAGAAATGTATTATCAACACTTAATGTTAAAACACCTTCAAGAAACTGGACATGGGATGACATGATTAAGCTTATCAAGGATACTACAGTTAAGAAGTCATCAGATGGTATGGCTTATTATGGATGTGGTTACTACAACAGACTTGATTCATACTATGGAATTGCTGCTAAGCAGACAGTTCAGGGTGAGTTCGGTTTTGACGGTACACAGTTTGACCTTACAGCATGGGCTAAAGGTGAGCAGCAGTTTGCAGAACTTAAACAGGGTGGATATATCGCACCTCAGACACAGACACTTGACATGGAAAGCTGGATGGGTGACTTCGATGCATGGTGTGGAGCTTCAAGCCATGTAGCACTCTTTACAGAAGCATTCTGGACATATCAGGGAACATGGGCTACAAAAGCATTCCAGAAATATAACCTTGATATCGTACCTTATGTAATTCCTGCAGTAAGTAAGGAAGATGCTTCAAAAGACCATCATTCAATCGCAACTATCGACTTTGGTGGTGTTACAACATCTTGTAAGTATCCTCGTGAAGCATATGAGCTTCTTAAGTTCATGAGTTTTGGCCAGGATGGATGGAAGACAAGAATTGAGCTTTACAATGATGAGAGCCAGAAGAACTCTAAGGGTCTTGCACTTAAATATGATGTTATGCCTGCACCTATCACAACAAATTCAGACATCTGGAATGATTATATCAAGATGTATTGCAAGGGTATGGATGATGAGCATGTTAAACTTTGGAAAGAATACTTTGCAAGTTGTATGCAGCCTATCCCATACGGATGGACAAGTATCGCAGGATACTGGAACTATTGTAATGAGTACTTCAACAAGATTGATATTCATAACAAAGTTGACAGCGGAGAAAAGAAAGCTGCTGATTATATAGACGAAGCAACAAGAAAAGCTAACTGGTATCATGCAAAAGCAATGCTTAAATACTTCGGAAAGAGCGGTTATAATGTTCTTTCAGATGCTGACATCGCTAAGTATGAGAAGATGGAAAAAGCTAATAAATAATTAAGTTTTTTGAATTTAAAGCGAATATAAAAAAGAGGAGATTCCGAAAGGTTTCTCCTCTTTTTTATGTTATAGGAAAATGTTCGTAAAGTAGTGGGGCACCAGGAGCAAAATGCTGTTTGTGCTCTTTTCTATATAAAAATAATAAAATATTTGTATCTAAAAAGATATAAATTTATGTAACAGTTCTACCATAAAAAGATAATCAATAATACAATGAGCAAGCTCAAGTATTGTCAATTATTTTTTATGGCTGA
>NZ_QUEB01000025.1:0-29813 GCF_003477845.1 Clostridium sp. AF34-13 | reverse complement strand
TATACTCTTTTATTTTCTCTACCAGATTATCCTTAAAATCATCCCAAAAAGAAGAAATATCCAGATGAATAACATTGTATTTGTTCATGTATTTCTTATAGTCTGCATGGGAAGAAATCTTTGTGTTATCAAAAAGCTTTGATGAATCGCAACCGAGACTGTAATATGCGTCTATCATACCGGCAGCGTGTGACTTGCCAAAACGCCTTGCATGGCTTACAGAAAGACAATTTCTGGGAGTGCAGATCACCTTATTAAGGTAGGCGATTAGTTCAGTTTTATCTACATATATTTCATAATTTCTATCTTTGGTAAAGCTTTCGTTTGTCGGATTAAAATATATACCCATTTAAACACCCCGTTTCTTATAAAAAATAGTTAGTATTTGTGAAAAGATTATTAGTATTGTCTGATTGTTTTTAGTATATTTTGTTTCGGGTATAATGTCAATTATGTAAAAATTGTGCAATTTTGTGGTAGGTTATCATTCATGTTTGCTATACAAATAACTATTAAAACTGGAAAGATATATAATTATACCATTGGTTTGGTAGTGGCAATGGGAATTTTGCCAATAAGTGCACATAGTAATATAGCTTCTGCACAGGAACAAGAACAGACTGGGACACTGGTTATGACAAAGGAGGATGAGATTGACAGCTTTGATGACCTTGCAGGAATGACATTAGATATGAGTAATAAAAATATTGTGCCTGATGATAGTGGAAAGGTAGAAATTGATGTAAATGATGCTGTTCAGCAGGGAAATATGGCAAGAAATATGATAAAAGGAAATTTAAGTTTTGTAATAGAAGGTTTTAATTTTAAAAAAATGAATGGGGTATCTTCAATAAACAGGCCAATACAAAATATATATGTAATGAATAATGAGATATATGTTACGCAGACATATACTATAAATGATAATCGTGAACGACAGGGAATTGCAATTGATAATAGTTTAAATATATACATAGTATGCGATGGGAATGGTACATATAATACTAGAGCAGATCTTTGTGTTATTTTTAAAAAATCAAAAAGAACAATATATTACAATGTATATTGGGATATATCTGAAGAGATTGAAATAGAGGGCATACAGGTGTGTAATAATAAAATATATATAGGCGTGTCTCCTAAGAATGAAAAATCAAGAAACAAGGCATACATATATTCTGTTGATAATGGACTTATATATGAATAAAAATATATGCGAAATTTTGTATGGCTTGCAACAAAATTAAAGAAATGATGTCTTATATTATAAGAGATGATATGATATGATGCGAGAATTAAGAATGAGGAATAAATTTTTGTATGCAGGATTTGTGTATGTACACACTTGGCACAAATTTTATGCACGAAATATATCATATTTAATACTATGCAAAAAAGTGTGCAGAAATGGAGGGTCAGTATGAAAAATAAAAAAAGTACCAAAAGAATAAAAAATATATTTACTTTTACAGTAATGATTTGCAGCCTATGTTTATTTTGTGGATTTTTGGTGACAGAAAAAGCATCAGCCAAAAAAACAACAGTGAAAAAAGTAAGTTCCGCATTGAAGAATGGCACATTTACGGTTTCAGGCAAAGGAAAAATGCCTGAGAGTGCCATGCCAAAGGTTGCACAAAAAAAGAAGATTAAAAAGATTGTTATTAAAAATGGAGTAACCGAACTGCCGGAAGATGCATTTAGGGATTGCAGCAAGGCAACAGTTATAACAATAGCACCAACTGTAAACAGAATAGGTGCAATGGCATTTTATAACACGGGAGTAGAGAAAATAACGATTCCTAAAAAAGCGGGAAATTTAGGTTATGGTATGCTTCAAAATTGTAAAAATCTCAAGAAATTAACAATACCGGGAAATTTTTGGGCAAGAGAACCTAAAAAAGCAGCCAATAAAAAGAATCTTATCGGTTCATTGATACTTGGAAAAGAAAAATGCAGAGATAACAATTTCTGACGAAGTAAAGTATATTCGTGAGAATGCATTTAACTCACTTTTGAGTTCAACTTCACAGAAATTTTCGATAAGGTCGGTAGTGCTTAATAATAACATAGAAACGCTGCCAAAGTATGCTTTTGCCGGAAATAAAGAGATAAAAGTATATACAAACAAAGAGATAATGATTCAGAGATACACTTTTGATAACTGCGGAGAGTATGAAATAATAAGATTGACTCATTGATGCACCACAGTATGACAACAAACATTAGATTTGGGTGTGACAAGTGGTAGGAAGTAATATATTTATGGCATTGATATAGTGCAAATGTAAATTTTATCATGCTTAGAAAGGGAGGCTCAGTATGAAAAAAGAAAAATATATTATAAGCAGAAAACTCATAGGCGGTTTGCTTTTAAAAAACATTATTGTGTTTGGAGTTTTTATTTTAGCTGCAGCAGCGACTATGTTTATGCAGTCTGATAAAACTTTAGCGGCGAAGAAAAAAACAAATTCGTATATTAAAATATTAGGCGGCTCAATGCAGCTTAAAAATGGTGTCCTTACGATTCAAAAGAAAGGAGATCCTTTTGTAGCCGTTAATGAAACGGTACTCCCCAAAAAATCAATAAGAAAAGTCATAGTAAAAGAAGGAGTTACCTGGTTACCGGATGAAGTATTTAAGGACTGTAAAAATCTGAAAACAGTTATATTGCCAAATTCTTTAAAAACAATAGGAATAAGTGCATTTAATAATACCGCAGTTAAAAGCATAAAATTACCTAAAAATCTTAAAGTAATTAAAAAATGGGCTTTTGAGGGCTGTAATATTGAAAAGATAAATATCCCTAAATCCGTTGAGAGAATAGGGGTACAGGCATTTTGCTATACAAAAATAAAAAATATTACTATACCAAAATCTGTTAAGAAACTCGGTATTGGAGTGCTTGACGGTTGCAAAAAACTTGAGACTGTGACTATGCCGGGAGATGTAGAAGTGATAAAAGTTCCAAAACCCTCTATTGATAATGATTTTTTTTCATGTACGGACTTGTTTTATTATAAAAGAAGAGATGATGGTTCATCCGACCCGATAAAGAAAGTGAAATTTACAACTGCACTTAATACCGATATTTTGAAAAGATTAGCAGAGTGCGAAAGCTATGAAGTTTCATCAAAAGATCCACGTTTTAAGAGTGTTGATGGGATGATATATTCAAAAGACGGAAAAACACTCGTAAGGATACCGCTTGGAAGAAAAAAGGTAGTCATATCGGATAAATGTAGTACAGTAGCTACAAGAAGTTATGGGTATAGAACATATGGAATGAGTGTGCTTAGAGAAATTGTATTTCCTAAATCAGTTGTTAAAATAACAAGCGATGATGATTTGAATTTTGACATTTCACATTATAAATGTAAAAATATTAAAGTAAGCTTAAATATGTCCCAGCTTGACAATAAATCAATACAGAGGTTATGGACAACAAATAAGTACTGGAAAAAATCTTTGAAAAATGAATTGTTGAGAAAGGGATTTGCGAGTTTAAATGAAAAAAATGAGCGTATGCTCATGCTTGCAGATGGTTATCTGTGCAGTTATCTTAAAAAAGAAGAAACGGATACAGATGAAACTGAGACACGGGAAGATATAGTCGGTCTTGTAATTCCGGATAATGTTAAAACAATAGGAACGGAGGCATTTTCGGAGTACGACATAAGTTATATTACTTTGGAAAATGGAGTCGAATTTATAGAAGATTACGCATTTGAAGGTTGTGGACTGAAAGATGAAAATGATAATTGGTATGCTGTTGTATATGTAAAGAGAGATAATATACATATATCTGACAAGGCATTTGCCGGTGGAGAGAGTGTTAGGATTGTCATGGAAAAATAAGGTTAAAATAATTACAATATTATTAGGATTACTCCGGTATAGGACAGTATAGAAATGTAACAAAGCAGAAAGAGGACATTGCAAAGTCACATTATAGAAAATATGTGAACGACAAAGTCCTCTTTTTTTATTTAAATTTTTTCAATCTTCAATCAGCATATTTATGAGTTTAGACACTGCGATGCTTGTACCACGACTTATATCTTGAATAAGGCATATTTCCCTTTCAAGTTCACTTTCAATAAGTTGAATTTGGAGAATATCTCCACTTTCAATAAAAGGTTTTGCAAGTTTTTCAGGGCAGAAACCGATGCCGAGGTTATGTATTACCATAGGTATTATCTGGTCAGTTGTTGCAGCTTCTATATCAGGTGCAAATTTGAGATGATTGTCAAAAAAATACTGATGATGTGAATCGTGTGTAGCGGTTCCGTCTGTCAGTGAGATAAACGGTATGTTTAAAAGGTCGTGAAGGCTTTGTCGTTTTTGGGCAATTTCACTATAATCTTTACCGCAGATGAGTATTTCTTTGAAAGGGTAAAGGGTAGTCATGTGCAGTGGCTTTTTATAGTCTACCGGAGTTGTGATGACGGCAAAGTCGACCAAACCCTTTTCAAGAGCTGAAACTGCCTGTGGTGCGGAATGATTGGAAATTCTGAGTCTCACATGAGGGTATTTTTTGTGGAATTTTTCAAGTTTAGGTAAAAGAAAAAGCCTAAGAGCCGTTTCACTTACACCTATCGAAACAATTCCAGTTTCAAGACTTTTGTTTCGTATAAGTTCGTTTTCGCCAGTGGTAAGCTGAGCCATAGCTACAGCAACATGGTCATAAAGCTGTTTTCCTTCAGGTGTGAGTTTGACACCTTTGTGCGAACGGATAAGAAGTTTACAGCCGAGTTCACTTTCTAAAATATTCATATATCGTGTGATGTTTGGCTGATTGTTGTTCAATGCTTCTGCGGCTTTTGAAAAACTTTTATATCTTGCCACATAGAAGAAAATTCTGTAGTAATCTAAAGTCATATAACACCTCATTTTTGTAAAAGTATGGGTAACAGTTCAGCCATAAAAAGATAATTGGCAATACAATGAACTTGTTCATTGTATTGTTAATTATCTTTTTATGGTAGAATAGCCTTTCATTTCTGAAATGAAAGGCTGAACTGTTACAAGTATGGAAATAAGTGCAACGAAAATTATTGATTTTTCGTTTTTATAGTATAATATGGTTTTTGTGGGATTGCAAGGAAACGATATGCAATTTATTTTTTGTAATTCGGAAAATAATCTGTTATAATAATCAGGCGGTGTAATGTGGAAAATATTTAACACTATCAGGCAAATGGCTGAGCGGATTGCAAATATACGCTTGACAATGCAGGGTACTTCAAGAAAAAAGAAATGAGGATTGATATGAGACTTATACTGGTTGCGATTTTTTTAATACTTTATACAATTTTTACGATTCCGATGGCTCTTGTGTTATGGATCATCGGCAAATTTGATGAGAGAAAAAAGGCGGTTGCTGCACAGGTATGTGTCAAGGGCGGCTTTAAAGTGATTTTGTTTCTGTCGGGTGTGAAGCTGACCGTTAAGGGCAGAGAGAATATAGTGAAAGACAGAGCGGCACTTTATGCCTACAATCACAGAGGATTTTTTGATATTCTTGTGGGTTACACGACAGCACCTATGCCTACGGCTTTTGTCTCTAAAAAGGAAATTGAAAAAACACCTATGATTTCATGGTGGATGAAACAGATGAATTGTCTTTTTCTTGACAGGGAAAATATAAAAGAGGGCATGAAAACCATTTTGCAGGGTATTGAACTTTTAAAGAATGGAACTTCTATATATATTGCACCTGAGGGAACAAGAAATAAGGGTGAGGAGCTTCTAGAGTTCCATGAGGCGAGTTTTAAACTTGCTGATAAGGCGAAATGTCCTATCATTCCGGTTGCGATAAACAATACCGATGAGGTCTTTGAAAAGCATCTTCCGTGGATTCACAGTGCCCATGTGACTATAGAGTATTGTGAGCCTGTTTATATGGAAGAGATGGAGAGAGCCGAGAAGAAGCATGTTGGTGAAAAGGTTAGAGAGATAATCGGAGAGAAAGTTAAAGCAAATGCATAGTCTGTTCAATGGTTAATGAGATATATCAAAGATTTAACACTATAAATGAAGCGGCAGAGCGAATTGAGAATATTTGCCTGACTTTACGATATACTGGAGCTGCAAAGTTTTTTGCACAATATCGTAAAGTGTGTTATACTGATATGGAAACGGTTTTTATTTTAAGGGGGAATTTCCGTAAGCTGTCTTGTGACAACTGGCTGCGAATATCCGCTTGACATAAAAATCTATGGATTGATATTCGTGTCTGGAGCACGAAAAAGAATTTATGCAGAAAGAGGTTACATTTTATGAACAATGAATTTGTTTTAGTGCCTGTACTTGGGGTAAAAGTGTGGGTCGTGGTTATGATTGTAATTATCGTTTTGCTGATAGCTGCACTTGTTGCCCTTAGTATATATGGCAGAAAATTGCAGAAACGTCAGGAAAGCACACAGAAAGAGATAGAGGCAGCAGCACAGAATGTGTCATTGCTTATAGTTGATAAAAAGCGTATGAAGCTTAAAGAGTCGGGTCTTCCACAGCTTGTTATAGACCAGACACCTAAGTATCTCAGAGGTCAGAAAGTGCCTATCGTAAAAGCTAAGGTCGGACCAAAGATTATGACGCTTATCTGTGATGAAAAGATTTTTGAACTTATTCCTGTTAAAAAATCAGTTCGTGCGACAGTGAGCGGTATCTATATTACAAAGGTTCAGGGACTTCGTACAAATCTTGAGGCTAAACCAAAGAAAGTTAAGTTTTCTCAGAAGATTAAGAATAAGTTTTCTAAAGACAAGTAAAGGTTATTTAAAATCCGCTGTTCATATTTTCATCGTGAGCAGCGGATTTTTTTAATTTAATGACTCAATAACCATCGTTATAGTGCAGTCAGAGACATGGCTGTAATTCATGTCGAGTCCGTAATCGATGGAAATCTCTATTTTATCGTCAGCTTCTTTGATGTCAACTCGTGTAGTATCAAGGGACATTTGCATTGAACCAAAGGGTGTTTCATAAAAACCTGTATGTGTTTTTCCGGTTTTAAATGTCATTTCGGTGTTTGTTGCACCACGCTTTGTCAGTGTGACGGTATCTCCTGATATTTTAAGGAGATTTGATATTGTAGCATCTCTTCCGGTTTCCTCATCTCTGAAATATTCTTTATATGATATTATGTGTTTTCCGGCGACAAGGCGGTAGTTTCCGGTCTGTTTTGTCTGTATGCCCTCTTTATCATCTATTTCATGCTGCAGACCGTGTACGGTGACAAGTACATTATTGTTCATAGTATTCCTATTCCTCACTTCATTTCTCTATTCGTTCAGTGTTACCCATGTAGAGCATTATAGCATATGAATGTGGAGAAGTACAATGTTACATGATAAATGTAAAAGGTTTTGCTGCAACAGCAATACAATGAGCAGGCTCAGATATTACCGATTATATTTTTATGGCTGGACGGTTACGGTTCTGTTGTTTAATTGTTTGTAAATACATCATAAATTCCGCAGCGGATTTTTACATCGGCGGTATTTTTGCCATCATTTTTTGTGTGCTGTGGTTTTTCAAGGGAATCATATTCTTCACGGGTAAGTGAATTTTTCAGCTTTGCTTTTGACTCGTCAGGAACTGTAGCTGTCGTTGCGTTTTCAAAGCAGAGACTTGGAAAGAGGACGCACCACCAGTTGTGACCGGCAGCTTTGCCGATTTCAACACATAGGGCATCGTAATATCCTGCCGGAAATGTGAGATCTCCGTATGTTTTTACAGGAAAATATCGGTTTTGTATAAATACTTTTACCGAATAAGAATAACCATTTTGGTGAATAGTATAATTGGCAGTATTTTTAATATTTTGAAATTTTGAGGCAACATACTGTTTTGCCTGAGCCGGTGAAGTGGCTGTGTTTAAACCGGTCTGAAGTTCATGTAAGATACTATCTCTTACTTTTAGTTTTAAATTCTGGTCGTTATCGCTGTCACTGTTGGCAATGACATGAAGTCTTAACATATTTTTTGCAATATTTTTCTGTATTTTGTTGATACAGTTTGCTTTTTCGATGTGTTTTGTGGATGATAAAACTTTGGTATGTTGTGTAGTTTTATTGCTTTTGTATGTGCTCAGATAAGATGTATAATTTTTAATACTGATAAGTAAAAGTGTAAATGCTGCCGAATAAATGGCGATAATAAATATAAGCTTATATAATTTTGTTTTGTTCATGTTTTTAACACTCCGTTTTTTATTTGACCGTCATTTATTACCGTTGTCCATGCATATGTTGCATTTGGCATTTAATATGCGGATGAAACCGACTGTTTTGTGACCTGTCATAATGGGGAGTGTTGCCGTGAAAAAAAATTTTATTCACATATTTATGCATTTTGTATATGCGAACATCAGCTAAAGTTTTTATTAAGATGATGGCGAAAAGGTGCATTGTCAGCGTAAATATGTTATTATAGCGTTAATTGGGAGTTAGTGTGAAAAATCTATATATGCAGGATTTTTTGCATGGCAATTTGTTTTTGAGCAGAACAAATTGTTTTTAAGGCAGACGCAAATTTGAAATTGACCGAGCTGAAAGCGAGGGAGGCTTCTTGACTGAAAGTCAGGGAGATGGAGTTTTAAAAGAACTTAATAAATGAAAATTTGTTCAATATTTGCCTATTAGCAACAAGTTGCTCGGAAATGAGGATTAATATATGTCAAATAGAAATATAAGAAGAGGAGACACCAGAGTGTTTAATCCGGATGACATTGTTGTCAGAGAGAGACAGTCGGGAAACAGGCAGGCAGGAAATGTTTCAGGTGGCGGTTATGGCAGAAACGGAAGTGGGGCATACGGTCAGAGAGTGGAACAGACTCGTGGACAGTACAGTGGTAATGCGGGACAGTACGGAAATCGTGCACAGGCGGCAGGCACAAGAAGAGTCGAAGCCGGAAATACACTTTCACCAAAACAGGCTAAAAAGCAACAGAAGAAGCTGAAAAAACAGAGAAGACATAAAAAGTTTTGGTTTGGTTTTAAGATTTTTATGCTTATTGCACTTATAGCGATACTTGCTGCACTTGTTGTTATATATTTTAAATTTGGTGATGACCTCCTAAAATGGAAGATGGAAGCAACGGATGTTGTTGAAAATTCGACAGCAGATACATTTAGGGCATCGGAGACAAGTATTATCTATGCTTCAAATAAGTCCATGATAGCAAAGCTTAAAGGTGATAAGGATTCATATTATCTTAGCTTTGATGAGATTCCACAATCGGTAAAAGACGCAATGGTTGTTACTGAGGACAGAGATTTTTATAAGCATGAGGGTGTAAACTTTTGGTCTACTGCAAAAGCAGCAGTTATGCTTGTTGAGAGCAAATTAAGACATAAGGATATTTCACGAGGTGGAAGTACGATAACACAGCAGCTTGCAAAAAATGTATTTTTGTCAAATGAGAGAACCTATGAGCGAAAAGTCAGGGAAATATTTATTGCTTTGGATCTTGAAAAGAAATATACAAAAGATCAGATTCTTGAATTTTATATAAATAATATTTATTTTGCAAATGGATATTATGGTATAGAAGCGGCGAGCAGGGGATATTTTAATAAGCCGGCGAAAGACCTTGACCTTGCAGAAGCTGTATTTCTGTGCTCTATACCGAACAGACCAAGTTTTTATAACCCTTTGGAGCATTACCAGAACACGCTCAAGAGAAAGAACCGTATTTTAAAACAGATGCTTGATGAAGATTGTATATCGGCTGCTGAGTACAGTGACGCAAATTATGAAAAAATAGTATTAAAGCCTGCACAGGCAATAAAGACTCAGAATTATATGACAACATATGCCGTAAGCTGTGCCACAAAGGCACTTATGAAAGCGAGAGGATTTGAGTTTAAGTACAAGTTTAAAAATGATGAAGAAAAGAAACAGTATGATAAGGAATATGACAAGTTGTACGATGAATGTCACAATTCTTTATATACCGGTGGGTATAGGATTTATACTTCGCTGAATAAAAAGAAGCAGAAGAAACTTCAAAAGGCAGTAAATGACCAGCTTGCAGGATTTAAGGAAAAGACAAAGAAGGATAAAGTATATAAATTACAGGGTGCAGCTACCTGTATAGATAATTCAAATGGGCTTGTTGTTGCAATAGTAGGTGGGCGAAAGCAAAAGAGTATTACAGGATATACACTAAACAGAGCTTATCAGAGTTACAGACAGCCGGGAAGCTGTTTTAAGCCGATAGCGGTCTATACACCGCAGCTTGAGAGAGGATATACACCTGACAGTATAGTTGATGATACTTATTTTAATGGAGGTCCACACAATGCTGACGGAAGTTATGCCGGAAAAATATCACTTAGATATGCAGTTGAAAAATCAAAGAATGTAATCGCATGGAAACTTTTCCAGGAACTTACACCTGAGGTGGGGCTTTCATATCCTATTAAGATGGGATTTGCCAACATTACAGACTCCGATTATTATCCGGCGGCTTCGCTTGGTGGTCTGACAAATGGTGTCACAACTGTTGAGATGGCATCTGCATTTGCAACAATAGAAAATGACGGTGTGTTCAGAGAGCCTACCTGCATAAGCAAGATTACGGATGCGGATGGCAAGACTATAGTAAATAATAAAAATAACCGCAGGGAAAAACAGGTATATAAGAAAAATGCCGCAAGGATGATGACAAGCATTTTGCAGGGAGTTCTTGTGAGTGGAACAGCAAGAGGAAACGCACTTGACAATATGTCATGTGCAGGTAAGACAGGAACTACAAGTGATAAAAAAGACGGATGGTTTTGTGGATATACACCATATTATACTACTACAGTATGGGTAGGATATGATAACCCGAAGACTATTTCAGACTTGTATGGAAATACATATCCGCTTAGGATATGGCGTGAATTTATGTCGGATATACATCAGGGGCTTAAGAATGTTGAATTTAAGTCTTATGATGGAGAAAAGAGTACAAGTTCATCAAGCGGATACAGTGGAAGTTATGGCTCGGATGGAAATACAACGGCAACGGCTGTGCCTACGATTGATCCGGATGCAGCAGAAGCAGATGAAACAGAACCGACAGAAGCACCAGTAACTGACGATGGAACAGATACGGGTGATAGCGGTGATAAAACACCTCCTACTAAAAAGCCGTCAAGTGACAATGTTGATACGGGAGATACCGGTGACGGAACAGATTCACAGCCGGACGATGTTGGTGGTGGAGATAATTCCAATCCGGATGATGTAGGTACGGATGATATGCAGGAATAACAATATTAACAGAATAGCCTTGCTTTGCATTTTTAAATCCATAAATTTGCCACAGCAAGGCTTTCAGATTAAAATTATGCAGGTACAGTGTATATATAAAATTTATATATAAAATTTATAGATAAAATTGATGAGAGTAAACAGGCATGAAACGAGGGATGGTATGACGACTTTTAGTTTATGTATGATAGTGAAGGATGAGGAGGAAGTGCTTTCAAGGTGTCTCAACAGTCTTTGCGATATCATGGATGAGATAATTATCGTAGATACTGGTTCAACTGACAGGACAAAAGAAATTGCAAAGAAATATACCGATAAGGTTTTTGATTATAAATGGTGCAATGATTTTGCAGATGCAAGAAATTTTGCGGCATCAAAGGCAGTTGGTGATTATATTTATACAGCAGATGCAGATGAATATCTGGATAATGAAAACAAAGAAAAGCTTCGTCAGTTAAAGAAGATAATGCTTCCTGAGATAGAAATTGTTCAGATGATTTATCATACACCGGCTGAATTAAGTACGGTTTACAATTTTGAAGAGGAATACAGACCAAAACTTTATAAGAGATTAAGAGCGTTTACCTGGATAGACCAGATACATGAGACTTTAAGAATAGACCCGGTTGTATATGACAGTGATATTATTGTGGAACACAGACCGCTTACAAATCATGCAACAAGAGATTTTAAAGCATTTGAGAGGATAGCGGCAGATGGGAAAAGGTTTTCAAAGAAACTTCATCATATGTATGCGATGGAGCTTTTCCGTTCGGGAGAAGATAAAGATTTTTTAAAGGCTGAGCGTCTGTTTAAAAGAACGCTTGAAGAAGATGGCAGAAGTATAGATGAAGTGAAAGAAGCCTTTTGCGTGCTGGCAAGGTGTTATAGATTGAAGGGTGATGCGGTGGCATTTATGGAATGTGCCCTCAAAGATGCGGCTACTACATTATGTGCTGAGATATGTTGTGAACTGGGAGTTTATTATGAAAGTATCGGGAATGTTTCGGAGGCTGTCATGTGGTATCAGAATGGACTTACGGAGACGGAGAGTATTCTTGATATAAGGAGCTCAGGGGAGATACCTAAGTTGGCGTTGAGGAGACTTGGGATGGATGTGTAGGCACAATCCAATTCAGTGCAATGAAAGTCGGCTGTTAGTACAATATTATATTGTAAGTTTTGATGTGCTTTACATATGAAAATGTTTTGTGACAATGCCGGATGTGCTTTACATACAAATATGCTTTCTAACGATGCTGGGTGTGTTTTTGTATATAAATGTCATTGGTAATAAAGTAGAATGTTTTATGATATATGCTGGAAAATAATGTTTTGGTGATTTTATAGCGATAAATAGTAATAATATAAATATCAAATGTTTGGAATGGAGTTTTAATATGGATGAGAAAACATATATGACGATTGATGAAAAGACAGCTGAGGAGATTGATAACAAGATGCCGGACGAGAGTGAGTTGTATGATCTTGCGGATTTGTTCAAGGTTTTTGGAGATTCGACCAGAATTAAAATTCTCTATGTTCTGTTTGAGAATGAGATGTGTGTTTATGACATCGCATCTATTTTAAATATGACGCAGAGTGCTATATCGCATCAGCTTCGCATATTGAAACAGAACAGGCTTGTCAAGTTTAGAAAAGAGGGCAAAACTGTGCTTTACACACTTGCGGATGAACATGTTTTTACTATATTGAGACAGGGGATTGAGCATGTGGAGGAGTAGGAGAGTATTTCGTTTTCATTTCGGCAAATTTTCACTTGCCTTTTTTTATTGCATATGATATATTAAAAACAACATATGAATGATTGTTCATATGTTGTTTTTAATATATCAGATCAATGTGACAATTCAGCTTTGTGTTGCAATTATTTTTTATGGCTGAACCGTTACAAACAAATATAAATAAAAGTGAGGTGTAATATTATGAGAAAGAAATATCATATAGAGGGTATTGACTGTGCGAATTGTGCAGCTAAAGTTGAAAAAAAGATGAATGAACTGCCGGATGTGGAAGTTACATTGACATTTGCGACGAGCCAGCTTATGGTAGATGCTGAAAATCCTGACGAGGTATTACTTGAACTTAGAAAAATTGCCGACAAGATGGAGCCGGGCACGGTGATAGAGGAAATCTCAAAGACAAGAAAACATGGAGGAAAGAAGAAATCTCACCACCATGACGACGATTGCTGTGAAGACGATTGTTGTCGTGAAGAGCATGAGGGACATGAACATCACCACCATGGCGAAGATTGTTGCGAAGACGATTGTTGTCGTGGAGAGCATGAGGGACATGAACATCATCATCACCACGATAAAGACGATTGCTGCGATGATGATTGTTGCTGTGGAGAGCATAAAGAACACGAGCATCATTATAAGCACCTTGAGGGTGTGGCTAAGAAAAAGTATCGTATAGAGGGCATTGATTGTGCGAACTGTGCAGCTAAAGTTGAAAAAAAGATGAACGAACTGCCGGATGTGGCGGTTACATTGACTTTTGCAACAAGCCAGCTTTTGGTAGAAGCCAAAAATCCCGACGAAGTTCTTCCAAAACTTAGAGAGATAGCAGACAAAATGGAACCGGGAACTGTTATTGAGGAATATAGCAGTGAAAAGGAGAAATCAGTTGAAGCGGATGAAGATGGAGATGATGATGTCAAATTGGAACTTATAAAAATTGTAACCGGTGCATTCGTTTTTATAGGTGGTGTTGTCTGTCAGAAATATCTTAATGCTATGCCGGCTGTGTATATAGCTCTTTTCGTTGTGTCATATGTGATACTTGGTGGTGAGGTTGTCTTAAAGGCTGTTAAAAATCTTTTCAGAGGAAAAGTTTTTGATGAAAACTTCCTTATGAGCATCGCAACAATCGGTGCATTTGCAACGGGTGAATATCCGGAGGCAGTAGGAGTTATGCTGTTTTATGAGATTGGCGAGCTTTTTGAGGATATTGCAGTCGGAAAGAGCCGCAAACAGATTATGGAAGCAGTTGATATGCGTCCAGAGATTGTAAGATATGTAGACGGAGACAATGTAATAGAACTTGACCCTGAGGAAATAGAGGTTGGAGATGTTATCGAGGTAAGACCGGGCGATAGAATACCGCTTGACGGTGTTATCATCAAGGGTGACAGCCGCATTGATACTTCGGCGGTAACGGGTGAGCCTGTTCCTGTAGGGGTAAAAGAGGGAAGTGAAGTTGTTTCGGGCTGTGTAAATATGTCGGGGGTTATATATGTAAAGGTTGAGAAAATTTTGGAAGAGTCTATGGTAAGCCGTATTCTTGAAGCGGTTGAAAATGCGGCGGCATCAAAACCTAAGATTGATAGATTTATAAGCAAATTTGCAAGAGTATATACACCTATCGTTGTATTTGCGGCTTTGGCTACGGCGGTTATCCCGTCATTTATAACGGGAAACTGGCATTACTGGATATACACGGCACTTACTTTTCTTGTAATAAGCTGTCCTTGTGCACTTGTTCTTAGTGTACCGCTTGCTTTCTTTGCAGGAATAGGTGCAGGTTCTAAAAAAGGAATTTTGTTCAAGGGCGGTGTTTCTCTTGAATCACTTGCAGCGGTAAAAGCAGTTGTCATGGATAAGACAGGAACAGTGACGGAGGGAAATTTCAAAGTAGCACAGATAGTAAGTGACGGTGGATATACAGAGGACAGAGTGCTTGCATTTGCAGGGGCAGCAGAGAGCCGTTCAACACATCCGATAGCTACGAGTATTATGGAGGAAGTGAAAAACAGACGACTCGATATACCTCAGGTTGCGGATATAAAGGAAATTTCCGGAAAAGGAATGGAAGTCACGCTTGAGGATGGAAAACTTTTATGTGGAAATTTAGAACTTCTTGCCATGAATGGGATTGAAGTGCCTGAAAAAGCAAAAGAAATTTATGGAACAGAGGTATTGCTTGCTTTTGAGGGAAAATATATAGGATATATTGTTATCAATGATAAGATAAAATCAGACTCAAAACAGGCGATAAATGACATAAAGAGGTACGGACTCTGGACAGCAATGCTTACGGGAGATTCACAGAAAAATGCCGAGATGGTAGCAAAAGAAGCGGGAATAGATGCCTGCTATGCAAAACAGCTTCCACAGGATAAACTTAACAATCTTTCAAAAATCCGTGAGGAAAAGGGTACGGTTATGTTTGTCGGTGATGGAATAAATGATGCACCGGTACTTGCAGGGGCAGATGTAGGAGCGGCTATGGGAAGCGGAGCAGATGCAGCGATAGAAGCGGCAGATGTTGTGTTTATGAATTCAAGACTCTCAGCTATACCTGAAAGTATAAAGATTGCCAGGAAAACAAAAGCCGTTGCAATGCAGAATGTAATAGGAGCACTTATAATAAAGGCACTTGTAATGGTTCTTGGATTTGTGGGAATTGCATCAATGTGGATGGCTGTATTTGCTGATTCCGGAGTTGCAATGATATGCGTGCTTAATTCGGTAAGGATTTTGTTTGGGAAGAAAGAGTGAGAAAATAAAAGGAATAAAGAATATTATTTTATGAACTTGTGAGGAATCCGCAAGGGAAATAAGGGGATTTTTTATTAAGCGTTGCTCGCTACTTTATCAAGAAGTCTTGCGGAATCCCGCTTTGCTTTTCTTGTTGAGTGAGCGTAAATGTTCATTGTGGTACTGACATCGGAATGTCCTAACAGTTCCTGTACATCTTTTGGAGCTGCCCCGTTTGAGAGCAGGTTGCTGGTGTAGGTGTGCCGTAACTGGTGAAAGTGAAAATCTGTTTATGGCAGTAATTTACTATGGAACTGGACTGCTGTTTATGATTATTGGAAATTATTTGCCAAAAGTGAAACAGGGTGCCAAAGGAAGGAAAATAGTTGTCGGAAACGCTGAGAAGAAATTATTCTCAGCGTTTTTGATAAATTATTCTATTTTTCTCATTTAGCAAATCTGTTTTAATAGCGTTGACAAATGTGTAAAATGGAACGCTACATTGAATGCTGTGCAAAAGTCACCTCGAAAATCGTTCCCCCAGTCTTGCCTGATTTGATACAAATACTGCCATCATGTACTCTAACGATTTCACGGACAAAAGCAAGACCTAGCCCTACGCCACCCAGCTCCCGGCTTCTGGATTTATCCACACGGAAGAATGGCTCGAACACTCTCTCCCTAAGCTCCTTTGGTATTCCGCTTCCCGTATCTTCTACAGACAGATAAACATGCTTGTTTCTCTGATATGCGGTTACTGTAACCTGTCCGAGCGGATGATTATATTTGATGGCATTCTCAACCAGATTGTATACAAGCCTGTAAATAAGGATATCACTTCCTATCATAGTGGCATCCTCACATTTTCCAATCAGCTTTATATTTTTTTCCACTGCAAGAGGCTCAAGGTCTGCCAAAACCTCTTCAACAATAGCATCCAATATAATTTTATCATCCCTTCCCACCGTCTGAAGCTCACTCATGTCAAGAAGAGTCTTTACCATCCTGTTTAATTTATCATTTTGTTCCGTAACCATTTTTATGGTCTGCAAAGTGTCTGCATCATTTCCCAGGTGAGAGGCAGAATTATATAAATCAAGCTGTACCTGCATTAACGCTAATGGAGTACGCAGCTCATGTGCTGCATTTGCAGTAAACTGTCTCTGTATCTCAAATGCTTCCGACAGACGCTCAAGCATCTTATTATAAGAAATACCCAGCTGGTTCAGTTCCTTAACATTGTTTTCCTTTATTCTAGAATCAGACAGATTCTGAGCCTGTACCTCTTCAATTTTATCTGAAAACTCCCTTATTGGTCTGAGTGCATGCCCGCTTATAAAATAAGTGACGACACCTCCCAAAAGCGCCAGCAAAACCGTGATTATCAGACTGTTTCTTTTATAGTCGGCCTTATTATTGTACACCTGAACCGAAAATTCATTCGCAAACTCATCCCACTTATCGTCCGGTATGCTGATATATATTTCATCTGATTTGTTTCCTTTTTCATCCCCCTGTGACTCTACCGCATTCTGCAGAGAATCGATGTAATGCACACCGTTTTTATAGACAAACATAGTCAGGCAGCCACATATAATAGCAATACACAATGTAGTAATGCACGTAAGTCTCCACTGTAGCGACATTCTTTTCATCTGTCAGACTCCTCCCGTATTTTATAGCCTTCACCTACCTTGTTCTGAATGGGATCATATCCAAGCTTCGCCTTAAGCTTTTTTCTAAGTGAAGACATATGTACCCTGATTGCTCCGCTAAAGCTGTCTGCCGTGGCATCCCACACATGCTCTATCAGCTCCTCCTGACTCACCGGTCTGCCTATATTGATAAGTAAATATTCCAAAATACCATTCTCTTTTCTTGTCAGTGGAACCGGATCTTCCTTTGCATATGCCTCGCGTTTAATCGTATCAAACTTTATTTCTCCGCATTTAAGACATATATCATTCTGTACAAATTTCCTTCTTGTCAGGCTTCTGATACGTGCCTCAAGCTCCTGCAGATGGAATGGTTTTTCCATGTAATCATTTGCTCCTGCATCCAGTCCCTCTACCTTATCAGCAATCTGACCTCTTGCAGATAATATCAAAACCTTAGTTTCATCATTGTATTTTCTAAGCTCCTTAAGAAGCTCCATGCCATCCATCCCCGGCAGATTCAAATCCAAAACTATCAGATCATAATTCTCCGAAAGTATACATTCAAGAGCCTCTTTCCCATCATAACAGGTATCCACTTCATAACCGGCAGCATACAGACTCTTTGCAACCATATCACATATTTGTTTCTCATCCTCAACAATTAATAATCTCAAAATATTCTCCTGCTTCTTAACAATAATTTTACAACCTATATTATATAATACCAAAGTCAGCTGGTCAACAATACAACAAAAAGGAGCAACATTATGTTGAAATACCAAAAAATATGTCAAATCATTCTGCTTATCCTTGGTGTATCCATGATAAGCTATGGTGCAGTCAGAGGTGAGGCGGCTACAGTGCTTGGTAAAGCAATAAAACTATGTCTGGAGTGTGTTGGAATTGGATAAGGAAAAGAAATTACTATCAAGAAAACTGGCAAAAATACGTGGCTGGATACAGGCCGCAGCAACGCTGCTGACAAATATTCATATTCCAAATTTATTTAAGGGTAAAATATATCAGGGCAATGCAAAAACAGTATGCGTACCCGGATTAAACTGCTACTCCTGCCCTGCCGCGACAGGAGCCTGTCCAATAGGGGCATTTCAGGCAGTTGTCGGATCATCAAAATTTAAGTTTTCATACTACATAACCGGATTTTTTATTTTACTCGGTGTAACTCTCGGCAGATTTATATGTGGTTTTTTGTGCCCATTTGGATGGTTTCAGGATTTACTTCATAAAATCCCCGGAAAGAAATTATCCACAGCCAAACTAAAGCCTCTTAGGTACCTAAAATATGTCATTCTTATTGTTTTCGTTATACTTCTTCCGATGCTTGTAACGAACTCTATAGGAATGGGAGATCCGTTCTTCTGCAAATATATCTGTCCTCAGGGTGTTTTAGAGGGTGCTATACCGTTATCTATTGGAAATGCTGCTATCCGTTCTGCGCTGGGAAAGCTTTTTTCTTTCAAGTGTATGATTTTAATAGCAGTGATTGTACTAAGTATCTTGTTTTACAGGCCCTTCTGTAAATGGATTTGTCCGCTTGGAGCAATCTACTCATTATTTAATAAGGTCAGCCTGCTCAAAATCACCGTTGATAGCAGCAAATGTGTCGGATGCGGTCAATGCTCAAAGGCATGTAAGATGGATGTGGATGTGTGTAAGACACCGGATCACCCCGAGTGCATACGCTGCGGTGCCTGCATAAAGGCATGTCCGAAGGACGCCATCTGCTACCGGTTTATGGGAAAATCATGTCAAAAAAATGACAACAGATAGCTATTAAACATTTTACTATTATTTTAAAGGAGGAATTACTCATGAAAAACAAATTATCATTTATTTCTATTTTTACACTCTGCATAGCATTATCACTTACAGCATGTGGCGTAAAGCAAGCTTCCACAACAGATTCTAAGAACACTCAGACTAAAGCCGGCTCAGAAGCATCCGGCAAATCAGATTCCAAGCTTGATGATTTATATCAGCAGGAAAATCAGCTTTTTGCAGATCACGATGGTGTGTGGAACAAGGCATTTGGCATGATGAACAAAAGTGACGCCGATCCAAACGGAAATTATGCTGATTATCTTGCCGGTACCGTAGAATCAAACAAGAATTCATTCACAGACGATGAGCTTAAAACACTTAATGAGGATATTGAAACCATACGCAAAATCGAGAAACAGATAGCAGAGCTTGAAAACAAAAATACATCATCAGACGATAACAAGAAGGACAGCTCTAAAGCCTCATCTGTATTCAGTGATTTTTCCGGTGAGGATTTTGATGGCAATAAGGTTGATGAAAGTCTGTTTTCCGGTAATGCAGTAACAGTCGTCAATTTCTGGTTTACCGGCTGCAAACCATGTGTCGCTGAATTATCCAAGCTTAACGAATTAAATGATGCTATCAAATCAATGGGCGGAGAAGTTGTTGGCATCAACACTGAGACATTCGATGGCAATAAAAAAGCTATCAAAGAGGCTGCCTCTGTTCTTGAAAGCCAGGGTGTCAAATATCGTAATCTGTCAATTGGCTCCTCTAGTGCTGCCGGTAAATATGCCTCAGAAATCATGGCCTTTCCAACAACTATACTTGTTGACAGAAATGGCAATATTGTAGGCGAACCAATGCTCGGCGGAATTGATAACAAGGACAACTATGATGCCCTTATGAAGCAGATTAAGTCTGTAATTGATGCAGACAGCACAAATAAATAGAGGTCTACATATAAAAAGGGGATGTGAAAAAACTCGATTGAGTTTTTTCGCATCTCCCTTTTTGTACCTGTTGTGTATAAATGACTGAAATCATGCGCAAAGAAAGCGCACTTCCCCTACCCCATAGAAATTCTTTTTCTGAATCTATGCGGCAGTTCTGTTTCTCCTCTTTTTTTTCTGATATTTATATAGATTGTGGCCTATCGCCACAAGTAAAACTTCCAGTTTGACTGAATGAATACCTCTTCGGACAATTCTCTTGTACCAACGGTCGTTTTTCATAATTCCGAAAGTGCCTTCTGCTTGTATCGAACGGTTCATTCGTAATAATGCACCATGGATACTTTCTAGGTTTTCGATTACTTCCTGATGCATGGAAGTTAATTCCTGATTGATCCGAACGGTTCGATTCTTATCTGTCTTCTTACATTTCTCTGCATATGGACATCCACTACAGTCTTCGCATTCATACAATTCTTCCTTACGTCCGTATTGATTTCCCCTCACATTTTTTCTGTATAAAAAATGGAATGCTTTATCGTTAGGACATCTCATGACACCTTGCTCATCAATTCTGAAGTTAACTGCACGAAATGGATCTTCATGATATTTCTGATCCTTAGTTTCCTTTTTAAACATTGGAAATTTCATATACTTTTCAATTCCGTTCTGTTCACAAAAAACACCTCGCGGAATGTTACCAGTGAACCAATGGTATTTAGATAATGCAAACAATACTTGATGAAATTCCATGTTAAACGATGCTGTAGGCTTCAAACATAGTTGAAAGCTTGATTGCCAGTAAATAAACTATTTATTTTCAACGACAAATAAGATGATGTGATTTTATTAAAAGGAAGAGTTTCGCCGGCGGATATGAATATGGCGGTAGAGGAAGCAAGAAAGTTTACACTGGATATATGTGAACAGTTTTGGTAAGGTGAAAGATTTAATTATTTAAAGTTTTTGACTTTAAACCCTAAAAGTACTTGCGTTTAAGGGTTAATATGGGCTATACTATTATGGTATCTGTCCGGGAATCAGGCTGTTGTAGATGACGTGAGCAGCATGTATCCCGGATGTTGTGAGTATGGAAGAGGGTTTAAAGTATGATAGTTACTCTGATTGAGAAAGTATATAGTTTTCTGTGGGGAGATCTGGTGCAGATTCCACTGCCGGGCGGCAGCACTCTGGGAATTTCGCTTCTGATTATATTACTGATTCCTACAGGAATTTATTTTACAGTTCGGACGCGTTTTCTGCCGATTCGCCTGTTCCCGGATATGGTGCAGGCACTGGTTGAGAAGAAACAAGAAAAAAACAGTCTGTCTTCATTTCAGACACTGATCGTTTCGACGGCAACCCGTGTCGGTATGGGAAATCTGATCGGTGTTGTTGCGGCAATTTCGGCAGGCGGCGCCGGTGCGGTTTTCTGGATGTGGGTGACGGCAATTATCGGTTCATCAACAGCTTTTATTGAAGCGACACTGGCACAGCTTTATAAAGAAAAAGATCCACTGTACGGAGGTTACCGCGGCGGTCCGGCGTATTATATTCATGCATATGTAGAAGAAAAACAGAAGAAAAAGAGAAACAAAGTGGTGATTTCTGTGTTGTTTGCAATCTCCGGTCTGATCTGCTGGTGCGGTATCAGTCAAGTGATCAGCAATTCTGTTGTTTCTTCATTTAAAAATGCATTTTCCATTCCGCCGATCTATATGACGGTAGTACTTGTTGCTGTGGCTGCTGTGATAGTGCTTCGTAAAGATGCGACAGTTAAGATCCTGGATATGGTAGTGCCGGTCATGGCGGTATGCTATTTTGCAATCACGATTCTGATCATTGTGATGAATCTTGGAAGTTTGCCGGGTGTTTTTGCAAGAATTTTTGAGGAAGCATTTGGATTCCGACAGGCAGCAGCCGGCGGTTTTGGCGCAGTCCTAATGAATGGAATCAAACGTGGACTGTTTTCGAATGAAGCAGGTTCCGGATCTGCTCCGTGTGCGGCAGCAGCGGCAGAATGTGACCAGCCGGTCAAAGCCGGATTGGTACAGGCGCTCGGGGTATTTGTGGATACGATCGTGATCTGCAGCTGTACAGCATTTATCATGCTGCTTGCGCCGGAAGAAAAAGTTACAGGACTTTCTGGAATGGATCTTCTGCAGACAGCAATGGAACATCATCTTGGCCGTTTTGGTGTGATCTTTATTGCGGCGACGCTGTTTTTATTCAGTTTTTCGACGTTTCTGGGCATCCTTTTTTATGCGAGATGCAATGTTGCATATCTTTTCGGAGATAACTGGGCTTCACAGACTGCATACAAAGTACTGGCGCTTGTGATGCTGTTCATCGGCGGCCTTGCAGCATATACATTTGTGTGGGATCTTGGTGATGTTGGAATCGGACTGATGACGATCTTTAATATCATCATTCTTTACCCACAGGGTGAGAAGGCTCTGAAAGAACTGAAAGAATACGAAAAAGAAAAAAGAAAATGAAAAACACAAAGAGAAAGCATTTGAAACTATGTCTGTTGTTATTGTTTATGGTTCTGGGATGTTTTGCGATAACCAATGTCAGGACGACAACGGTGCAGGCATCATCGCGGACGTTCAAATCAAATGGCAGAACCTATATGGAAAAGCATAATGACAATACACTTAATACGGTATTGTATCAAAAAGTTTCCGGATGTTACAAACAGGTTGCGAAATCGTCAAGATATCTCATCTACAGATTTTCTTATGGAAAGAAATTGTATTTTTCAAGTGCTGACGATGAAGGAACAGGTATTACCTGCACATATACGAAAGGCAAAAATGGATTTAAACTTGAACGAAGCAAGATGGTACTGACAGAACACAGTGGAAGATATGCAGTCGGATATATCTGTATGATCGTGTATACAATTTTATGATCCCGTTTGTGGATGTTGTTTACGACGGGGATGATTATGAATTTGAAATTTCCCTTGAGCCAAAGGATCCGTGCTGCTTTGGATTTAAAGTAGTATATCATAACGGTTCATTTTTACTCCTGCAGAATATTGAGTCAATAGACATCCCCTTTTTTTAAACATTACTATAATGTCAAGGAATCTTCTGCATCTACCCACATCTGTAAATTCCTATCAAGATACAGTCTCGCATATTCTAGTGGTTCATCAATGGCAAGTGTGTTTAATGCACAATCTGATCCAGGTGTCTGATCCAGGTGTAGTTCTCAAATTCTTTTCTGCTTCCCAGCAGTCAATGCGAAGCATATAGTCTGCACTGGTATAAACATCCATAGCTTATATGCTACCCATATTCGTAGGAGAATATTTCATCATTCTTTATCGTTTAAATATTGAATATACTCGTTTCCCCATATTTCCAACTCCTTCAGTACTTTTCTGAATTTTTCTCCAATATCACTTAATTTGTATTCGACTTTTGGTGGAATCTGCTGATATTCTATGCGTTCAATCAAGCCTTCTTCTTCCAACTTTTTCAGCTGTCTTGATAGCGTTGTATGTGTCATTTCTTCTGGCATTTTTCTTTGTAATTCATTAAACCGGGTGGGACCATCTGTTAATAAATGCATAATATACATAGACCATTTACCTGTTAAAACTTTTTATATTGCCACGGTAGAAGGAGACCAGCCACATGTTCACACATTTGGTGCTGTATGTGAATTTGAAGGAAAGCTTTATATTGTAACGAATAATAAAAAAGATGTTTACAACCAGATGAAAGTAAATGGAAAAGTTGAAATGTGTGGAATGAACAAAGGTACTTGGATTCGTGTGAAAGGTGCAGTAAAAGAAGATACTCGCCGTGAAGCTCGTGTAGCCATGATGGAAGCAAATAAAAATGCTCTCCAGTCTATGTATACTGTCGATGACAATTTGATGACGGTATTCGTTTTTGAAAGTGGCATCGCAACTATTTATTCATTCACAGAAGAACCGAAGGTTATCAATCTGTAAAATTTTGAGTAATGTAACTTCTGATTTGTAAAGATATGGATAAAGTAGAAGCCCGGTATGCATTAGAATCTACTAGCCAACCACTTGGTATTTCTAGTTATGAATTATCAAAACTTATACCAGAAGAGTTCAAAGGTAGTATGCCTACCATTGAAGATATTGAGGCTGAATTAAATGAATAACTTCAAGTTTGAGCGGTCAGGGGAAACGGCTGGTTGGAAAGTACAAGAAATAATAATCTATGCAGTTGTATGTAATTGTTCACAGAATTAACACAAAAATAATATTGACTGAAAATGACTAGCGTGATAGTATAAAAGTGTAATAACTATTGCAATAGTCATTTTTTAAACTGAAAATACAGGGAGAAATTACCATGGGAATAAAGCTTTATGATTCAGAACTGAAAGTTATGGAAATTTTATGGAAAGAGGGTGAATTGACAGCAGGACATATAGCAAAGATTTTAAAAGAAGAAATAGGGTGGAATAGAAATACCACATATACAGTTATTAAAAAATGTATTGAAAAAGGTGCTGTTGAAAGATTTGAACCAAAATTCAGATGCAGGGCACTTATTTCAAAGAAAGATGCACAGGAATATGAGACAGAGGAACTTATAGACCGTATGTTTGAAGGGTCAAAAAAGAATTTTTTTGCAGCAATGTTGTCTGAGAACAGTTTAACGGCGGAAGAACTGGAGCAGTTAAAGGATATGGTAAATCAAATGAAGTGAGGTGTTTAAATGCTTATAGACATGAGTGTTTCGGCAGGAGTGCTTATTGTACTTACGATTATATTAGAAAAAATTGCCGGAAATTATTTCTCAAAGAGATTTATCGTAACAATGTGGAAAATTGTTTTGCTTCGTTTGATAATACCGATTAATCTTCCGATAACATTTGGTATTGCAAAGCCTTTCATTGGAATGGTCAGAGGTGCAAAAAATATTTTGGGTGGGCTTTTTGGAAGTGAAAATAAGTCCAGAATATATTATGCAGCAGGGGCATCAGTGATGTCAAAGCCGCAAAATCTGTATTCTGAAAATAACAATATAAATTTAGTGTTGACAGGGTGGGGACTTGTGGCAGTTGTTTTAATTGTGTTTTTTACAGTTTCATATTATAGGGAGTACAAAAAGTTTAAAGTTGCATTACCATTACAGGAGGAATTTGAGCAGAACATCAGACAGATGAAAATTTTGCCGAAATATGTAAAACTTTATGTTTCTGATATGACGGCAACACCGATAACATTTGGAATTATACATCCGGAGATAATATTTCCAAAAATATTTGTGAAATTAAAGAAATCGGACGGAGTATTTTCTAATGAGGATAATGAAATAAAATATGTGTTGATGCACGAAAGTGTTCATATAAAATATGCGGATAACATTTGGAAACTGGCAGCAGTTTTTGCAGTCTGTATTCATTGGTTCAATCCTCTTGTATGGCTGATGTATGTTTTTATCAACCGTGATATTGAAATGGCTTGTGATGAACAGGTGATTTTGAGATGCGGTGAAGTAAAAAAAGCTGATGATAATGATAATAAAGCACAGGCGAAAACAGATATAAGTAAGACATCAGAAGAAGATAAAAAATCAAAGGTTGCAGTTGAAATAAATGATGTCGAAGAATATGCAGAGGGTGATTCAGTTTCATGCACTGCATATGCCGATGGAACTGCGACATATTATGTAAATGGGAAACAGGTAAAATTGACAGAGGATGAACTTAAAAAGCTTGAAAAAGACGGCAAAGTTACAATAAAAATTAAAAATTTAAAAGAAAAATAGAAGCTGTCAGATGTAGATGGGTGTGGGCGGTAATAGATGGAAAAAGCCTTATAGAAAGTAAGTATTGTGAAAATCTCAAAAAAGAGTTAAGATGTTGAAAGTACATAGTACAACAAATAAATAATAAAAAAACACTTGTAAACAGAAAACTGCGAAGTTTTAGCTTTGTGTGTGGTTCATGAAAAGGCATTATCTTCAGAGAAAGTGTTTAATAATAAAAAACAGGAGGCTCGACATGACTAAAGAGATTTTTGACGGATACAAATATATTGAGGGCGGTGTGTGTGCTGCCAAAGGATTTGTTGCAAACGGACTTAACTGTGGAATAAATCCGGTTAAGGAAAAGTTTGACCTTGGTGTTGTTTATAGTGAGACGGAATGCAATGCGGCTGGTGTCTACACTCAGAATAAAGTAAAAGGTGCACCTATCATTGTTACTAAAAAACACCTTGAAAAAAGTGGCGGTAAGGCAAAGGCTGTTATCGTTAATTCAAAAAATGCAAATACCTGTAATGCTGACGGCGAGGAGATTGCTGAAAAAGTTTCAAATCTTCTTGCAGATGCCGTGGGAATCAAACCGGAGGAAGTAATCGTTGCTTCAACAGGTGTTATCGGACAGATACTTTCAGTAAAACCTTTTGAAGATTATATGCAGAAACTTGTTGACGGAATGACAACAGACGGTCATACGGCGGCAGCAGATGCGATAATGACAACGGATACCATTCGTAAGGAAGTTGCGGTAGAGTTTGAGATAGACGGAAAGGTGTGTCATCTCGGCGGCATGGCAAAGGGAAGCGGAATGATTCATCCAAACATGGCAACAACGCTTAACTTTGTTACAACAGATGTGGCAGTTACAACAGAGATGGTTCAGAAAGCACTCAGCGATATAGTAAAGGTTACATATAACTGTCTCAGCATTGACGGTGATACATCCACAAATGATATGGTAAGCGTAATGGCAAATGGTCTTGCCGGAAATAAAGAAATCACAGCCGAGGGTGATGACTATGACAAATTCAAACAGGCTCTTTATATCGTAATGTCAAATATGACAAAGATGCTTGCATCTGACGGAGAGGGAGCGTCAAAACTTCTTGAGTGTACCTGCGAGGGAGCACCCGATATTGAAACGGCAATAATCGTAGCAAAGAGCGTTATCAGGAGTCCGTTGTTTAAATGTGCAATGTTTGGTGAGGATGCAAACTGGGGAAGAATACTCTGTGCAATCGGTTATGCAGAAGCTGATTTTGATATTGCAAAAGTCAGTGTATCACTTCGCTCAGAAGTCGGAAGTGTGAAAGTATGCGAAAATGGAGCAGGTGTTGAGTTCTCAGAGGACGAAGCCGCAAAGATACTTGCAAAGGACGAGATATTTATAGATATTGACCTCGGACAGGGAGATGTGAGTGCGAAAGCATGGGGCTGTGACCTCACTTATGATTATGTTAAGATTAACGGAGATTATCGTTCGTAGATTGATTGAATGCAGATAGGTATTATCATGCCTGCCGGGTTATTTATTCATCATAATGTCCTCGGCAGGCTATTATCTTTATGTTTTGTAATTCGTCTATTACATATACAAGGCGGTTGGCATCATCTATTCCTCTTGAATACTCAGGTCTGTTTTTTAACTTTTCAGGTTTGCCTATGCCATTTAATGCACCATTTCTTTTTATATCTTCCAATAATGAATTTATCTTTTTCAATGTTTTTTTATCTTGCATTTGCCAATATAATAGTCTTTAAATCCATTGGCGGTAAATGTGAAATCATTCATTGTTTATTTTCTCCATGAAATCAAGCATTTTTTGTGATGGTTTCCAATCATCTGATTCCATTGCCTGTAATTCATCTAATGACAGTGTTATGGTGTTTCCCTCATTGGCTTGAGCCATGCTTTCATTTAGGCGTTTTAGGTATTCGGCATTTCTTTTTGCTCTTTGTAGTTCGTTGTATTCACTTTCAGAAATTACAACTACATTTTTATTTTGTTTTCTTGAAACTATAACTGGTTCTCCGGAAAATGCAATATCAAAATATTTTTTTAAGTTCGCTCGTAAATCCACTTGTTTTGTTGCTATCATAAGTCAAACCTCCTTTTGTACTAAAAACTGTACTGTTTATAGTACATAAATTATATAACATTATTATGCACAATGCAAATGTTTTCATGTCTGCCGGGGTATTTATTCATCATAATGCTCTCGACAGGCTATTATCTTTCCGCCTTACCTTTTACTTTTCCCAAAATTTCACTTGAGAGTAATTAAAATCATATACTGTGGTTGTTATTTTTCTGTTATTTTCGCTATAAGATTCTGAAGATATTATGATGGCGTTGTCTAGTAAATTATCGTTATCATATTTTATATAGTATGTTGAGTATTGGTCATTATGTGATGTTGTAACTGCTGATGCTACCATATTATTATTAACAATAATACAAAAAATGATAATCATACTTATTAGAATATTTTTGTTTTTTATTTTAAAATCCTCCATTGTAGTTTATGTTATTAAATCTCTATAATATACCTATGTCTGAAAAAATCCGTTCTATTTCATACCATGAAGATAGATAATTATTTAGTTTTTCTTTTCCTGTGTTTGTAATTTTGTAATATTTTCTTTTAGGACCGTGTGGAGATTCTATATAATATATATCTGTTAGTCCATCTTTATTTAATCTTCGTAATATTGCATAAAATGTACTCTCTTCTGTATCATAGAAATAATTCTGCAAAAATTTTATGATATCATAACCATATGCATCTTTTGTAGTTAATAATTGAAGAATGCATATGGTTAAAATTCCTCGTTTTAACTGTGAGTCCATTATTTCTCCTTTGATTTTAAATTTAATATATAGAAGATAATACATAACAATAATAATTCAAAATATATACATATATTTCCGAATATTAAAAGTCTAAATTCAGAAATTGTATCAGATAACATATGTAATTGATTTTCACAATATAGTAGTAGTGTTATTTCGGTGCAAATATGAAAAATTGTAATAATTCCAAAGAACTTATTTTTGTAAAGCTTATTGAAACAAAAGTATATGTTTATAAGAAACAAAATAAGCGAAATTAAAGTTATAATATAAGTACATATTTTGCCAGAATTATGAAATCTCAAATTTGGTAAAAAAAAGTTTTGTAATAAAACAATTGATACATCAATTCCAAATAAAAATATGTTATTTATTATACTAAAATATGTTGTTTTTATAATATTCTTATCTTCTGCTTTTATAAAAAATATAGGTATTATAAAAAGTAAAAAATTAATTAAAAGTGAATATGCTAAGAAGTTTGATGTATATTTATTACATATATTTAAACATAATACATTAGACAAAAAATGTATTATTATAATTAAAAGCATTTGTATTGTTGTATTATTTGTAAATAAGTGCTTTTGTGGAAATTCTGAATGTAATTTTTGGGTTATGGTTACTGGATTTTGCAAAGAATTGCAAATTTCTTTTTCTGTTTTTCCATGCAGTTTTTCATTTTCAAACCATTCTTCATAATCACTTATAATATTTGAAATATCAATATCATTAAAATAAAAAGATAAGTGAAATCTTAAATTTTTAATGAATTTATTTTCTGAATTAAATTTAGACATAGAAAGCTCCTTTCTGTAGTAGTCTATTAATATGCTTAAAATTATTTATTACATAGATAATTTTAAAATGTTATATATAGTTACTACTGTGTGTTAAACAGTAGTGAGTTATGTATATATAGTAATTCTTTTTTTTATATATGTCAAGGGAATATCAAAAGATATGATTTTTTATTCTATGCACCTCATTTGCAAAACTAATTTCCACCCCTATATGACTTGTCGTGG
>NZ_QUEB01000024.1:238-30815 GCF_003477845.1 Clostridium sp. AF34-13 | reverse complement strand
ATCAGCCCAAAAACATTAAACCATTCCATATTATCTACCATCACAAACTCTGATTTGTATTTCTGTTTGTTTTAAAAATGGGCAACTCCGATTGGAATTGCCCACTCATTGCACTAATTATGCGATTTTTTCTTGCTTGCACCGATTTCTGCATCAATTGATGTAAGTTTGATGTAAATCGCTGTTTTTTTAGTTTTTTATCAAATGAAGTACGTCCCGTCTATTCGGTAAAACGGTACATCTTTACATCATCTTAATAGAGCTTTGCACCTGCTGGAATGTGGTCATCAACCATCAGAAGATGGAGCTTTTCTTCGCCTTCTTCTTCGTGGATAGCACTGAGGAGCATACCGCAAGAGTCAATGCCCATCATAGCTCTCGGTGGAAGATTTGTGATAGCAATAAGAGTCTTTCCAACCAGTTCTTCCGGCTCATAAAAGCTATGAATACCGCTTAAAATGGTTCTGTCTGTGTCTGTTCCGTCATCAAGAGTAAACTGTAACAATTTCTTTGACTTCGGTACTGCAACACACTCTTTAACCTTTACTGCACGGAAATCTGACTTGCTGAATGTATCAAAATCAACAAATTCCTCAAATAAAGGCTCTACCTTTACCTTAGAGAAATCAATCTTTTCAGACTCAGTTTTTACATTTTTTTCAGGTGCTTCAGAAGCTGTATTATTTACATCATTTTTCTTATTTACACCATCTAAGGATTTCATTGTCGGGAACAACAATACATCCCTGATTGCCTGCGAATCTGTAAGTAACATACAAAGTCTGTCAAGTCCGTATCCGATTCCGCCTGTTGGTGGCATACCAAGTTCAAGTGCATATAAGAAATCTTCGTCTGTATGCTCTGCCTCATCATCTCCTGCATCTGCATTAGCATCCTGCTGTGCAAAACGCTCTCTCTGGTCTATCGGATCATTGAGCTCTGAATATGCATTACACATCTCCCATGTATTACAGAAAAGCTCAAAACGCTCTACTTTTGTAGGGTCTGTTGGTTTCTTCTTTGTAAGTGGAGAAATCTCTATTGGATGGTCAGTGATAAATGTAGGCTGTATAAGCTCTTTCTCGCAATACTCCTCAAAGAACAGGTTAATAATATCACCTTTCTTGTGACGTTCCTCATATTCGATATGATGCTCATCTGCAAGTTTTTTTGCTGCCTCATCACTTTCGACCTTATCAAAATCAATGCCTGCATATTTTAAAATTGCCTCATTCATTGTCATTCTTGCAAATGGCTTGCCAAGATCAATTTCAACACCATTATATGAAATCTTTGTTGAACCTACTACTTTTTCTGCCAGATAACGGAACATTGATTCTGTAAGTTCCATCATTCCCTCATAATCTGTATATGCCTGATAAAGTTCCATAAGAGTAAACTCCGGGTTGTGTCTTGTATCTACGCCTTCGTTACGGAATACTCGTCCAATCTCATATACTCTTTCAAGTCCGCCTACTATAAGTCTCTTTAAATATAATTCTAACGAAATACGAAGCTTTACATCCTCATTGAGTGCATTATAGTGTGTTTCAAATGGTCTTGCGGCTGCTCCACCGGCATTAGATACAAGCATAGGTGTTTCTACTTCCATGAAATCTCTTGATGCAAGGAAATTTCTGATTTCTTTCATCATAAGTGATCTCTTTACAAATACATTTTTACTTTCCTCATTCATAATAAGGTCAATATATCTCTGACGATAACGTACATCTGTATCTGTAAGACCATGGAATTTCTCAGGTAAAATCTGAAGGGATTTCGATAACAGTGTCAATTCTTCCGCATGTATGGAAATCTCTCCTGTTTTTGTTCTAAATGCATAACCTTTTATGCCATAGATATCACCAATATCTGATTTTTTAAATACAGCATACGGCTCTTCTCCAATTGAATCTCTGGACACATATATCTGTATTTTTCCTTTGAGATCCTGAATATTACAAAATGATGCTTTTCCCATGACACGCTTAAACATCATACGACCTGCCACCGATACCTGAATAGGAGATGCATCCATTATTGCTCTTCTTTCATTGTAATCATCATTTATTACTTTACGAGCTTCCGCTTCGTCCATTCCCTCTGTATCAGGCTTAACTCTGCCAGCAAGAAGTTTCTCTTCATGTGCTGTGTAAAGTTCTTTTACTTCATCCGAATGATGCGTCTGATCATACTTTGTAATCTCAAACGGATCTTTTCCTGCTTCCTGTAATGCAGCAAGTTTCTCTCTTCTTACCTTTAAAAGCTGATTTAAATCCTGCTGTGTCTGTGGTTTTTTCTGCTGTTCTGCCACTTTTATTACTCCTTCCGTTTTTATTATTATCTGCTTACGCTCATTACTTCATATTTTATCATTTCACCATTTGGTGTCTCTATCTCGATAATATCACCTTTTGCTGCCCCTATAAGTGCAGCTCCGACAGGTGATTCATTTGAGATTTTATTATTAAGACAGTCAACCTCTGTTGAACCTACGATCTTATACTCCATCTCATCACCAAACTCAATATCTTTAATCTTTACCGTAGCACCTACATTAACCTTGTCAGCATCTCCCTCGTCATGCTCTACTACCTCAGCATTTTTAAGAATATTATCGATTTCTTCGATACGCGCTTCTATGTCACGCTGCTCATCTTTTGCAGCATCATACTCAGCATTCTCTGACAAGTCTCCCTGCTCTCTTGCTTCCTTGATTTTCTGTGCTACTTCTTTTCTTTTATTTAATTTTAAGTCGTTTAACTCATCTTCCAGTGCCTTAAGACCTTCACGAGTCATAAGATTTTTCTTTTCAGCCATCTTAAATCCTCCATAAATTCATATTCATATCGCTTGATTATACTGCAAAACCGCCATTTAGTCAACCTCAGCAATTTTCCACAATCCTTCATTTCTGCTGCCGGTCGCAACTGCCCCGTCATCACAACTTGTTCTAAACGGTGCGGCAGGTATTCCATTTTTGCCAAATAATGTCACTTCTGAATAATTTGTCCAGCAGTATCTTGCATATTTAGGCTTATCTACCTCAGATGCCGATACTACAATATCATTTCCTGCAATCTTGGCATCTGCTTTATAATATTTCTTATCATCACCTGCAATCTCAAATCCTATAAGTTTCTCTCCTTTACATTCCATGCCATTATCTGCATAATCAAAATGAAGTATCATTTTTTCTTCGTCTTTTTCATACGACTTGTATATCGGTCCAAATGCACTCTTTTCATTATCATTTTTATATACATGATAAAGTGCCTGCTCGCAGAGTCTCTCTCCAACAACATCTTTCTGTACCGGATGAATGTTTCCATACTCGCCCTTGTCAAGTATGACTGCAATTCCTGTGTTTTTAACAGTCTTAAACACACGCATCTGGGCTTCTCGTATAAACGGCCAGTTATGGTAATCAGGCTCTCCATCATTCTTAAACATAGGAAGCTGAACAATCATAAATGGGAGTTGCTCATCTCTCCAGTCATGACGCCACTGTCTTATAAGTGTTGAAAGCATCGTATAATATGTATAAGGCATATGGTCATCTTCCTCGCCCTGATAATATAAAAATCCTCTGAGCGTATAAGGCATTACCCTCTTAAGAAGCGAATCGTAAAGTCCGTTAGGTCTTGTCTCATTTCTTGGTCCCATAGGTCCCGGATACTGATTTTCTCCAAAAAGGCTTATCGCCTCATCCCATGTAGGATTTTTGGCAGTCTCATAATAATGACCGACATTCTTATCAAACTCTGCCTGATATTTAATATATTCTTCTCTTGCTTTTATGTACTCCTCTGGATTTTGCCCCTTAACCGCATTGTCATATTTATCAAGATAAGGTTTTAAAGGTGTCTCCTGCTCCATAAACTCCCTGCTCGTCCAGCATGAAGCCGAAGTTCCGCCCCAGTTGCAGCCGATAATACCTACCGTCACTCCAAGTTTTTTTGAAAGCTCTTTTGCAAAATAGTATGCAACGGCAGACCAGTTTTTGCAATTATCAGGTGTGCAATGCTGCCACTCACTCTTTTTTTCTGCTTCAAAAAGTTCATCTCCGACCCATGACACTTTCGGCGTATAATAATACCTTACACCGTCATCTTTTACATTTGCACAAACTTCCTGTCCGTTCATGCTGTTCTGAAGTTCAAGCTCCATATTGGACTGACCTCCGGCAAGCCATACCTCACCTATCATTATATCTGTATATTTTTTAGTCTGTACTCCATCCGACACCTCAAGTTCATAAGGTCCACCTGCAGCCATCGGCGGCAGCTCAATCTCCCATCTGCCGTTATTTACATCTGAACTTACTTTTTTTTCATCTATTACTGCTGTAACATTTTTTTCATCACTTTCTCCCCAAAGTAATATATTTTTTTCTCTCTGAAATACCATATGGTCGCTAAAAATAGCCGGTAAACTTAACATACTTCGTCCTCCTGATTATTATCACTTTTGTACTCATTATATCATAAATTTGTGCAAGCTTTTTGCACATAATGGAGTTTCGTTAGAAACTCTTAATATGAACACTTTGGTGTTCATTATATCATAAATTTGCTCGAATAAATACAAAGTTTTTCCATCTGTTTTACATTCCAAATCTTATAGTAACAGTTCAGCCTTGCACATCTTATATAAAAACAATCGGCATTGCTATTGTCACACTTTTATAGATAGGTTATAATAAATATGTAACTGTTGTTGTACATACCAAAAATGAACAGCAGTTATATAATAAGTTTTTACGAAACTATTTGCTATGTCTTTGCAGTCAATAAGTTTCGTTACAACCTAATCTATCTAACGCAGGGAGGGCTGGTATATTGAAAAAAGGAAGCTTAATAAAAAGAATTTTAGCAAGTATATTAATACTTGCTGCTGTCGCTGTCATATCTATTCTTATAATAAAAAAAGGGAAAGTCAAATTATACAGTGATTCATCCACTACCGGCAATACAAGTGGCAATCTTTTAAATGGTGGTCTTTTCACACAGGCAGACAATGTGATTTATTTTGCCAATCCAAACGACCATAATAAACTATACAAAATGAATGCAAACCTCAGCAAAATAAAAAAAGTCTATAATGACAAGGTTAGTTATATAAATGCTGCCGGAAATTACATTTTTTACACCAGAAGAAATGATAAATTTAAAAAATCTGATAATGCACTGTTGTCTTTAAGTACTACCGGACTTTTCAGAATAACAAAAAACGGTACTGATTTATCAAGGCTTTATGAAGACCCTACTCAAGTAGCCTGCCTTTATGGAAATCATGTATATTACCAGCATTATGACCATAAAAAAGGTCTTGAACTTTATTCAGCGAAAATAGACGGTTCAAAAAATAAACTTCTTAAAAGAGAAGCCATATCGCCTTATTCTGTTTCCGGTAACACTATTTATTATTCCGGCTGGGCAAAAGAACATAATATTCATTCAATGGATATTTCAGGTGCCAATGACAAAGTCATATACAATGGCAACTGTACATCTGTTATAAAATCAGGCGACTACATATATTTTCTTAACATGAATCAAAACTATAATTTGTGCCGTATCGGACTCGATGGTGGTTCTGCCGAAACTATAGTCCAATATAAACTCGCCACATATAATATCACAAATGATGGCAACATTATTTTCTATCAAGTTGATAACGGTCAAAACAATGGTATATATATGTATGATATGAGTACCGGCACAAATGAACAGATTGCTGCAGGCAATTTCAATTTTATACATATAATCTCCGATTATGTTTTCTATGAAGACTATGAGGGAAAAACAGCATACTACTACAATATTTCAACAGGTGAAAATAAAAATTTTAATCCAACTGTTGAAAAAGACTAAAACAGAACACAAATAAAAGAACATATAGCATAGCTTATATACAAACCGTGCCATATGTTCTTTTTTAATGTCTGTGAAAATGTTCGTAACATAGCAGAAAACCAGCGTTTTTCCCTTTTTTATTTTAACAGTTCAGTCTTTCATTTCTTAGATTAATGAATCGTCAACCGCCAAAACTCAGCTTTTATTTTATTTCCAGTATTCTTTATTCATTGTGCAGGCAAGTACCATTTTCTTTGGAAGTTTTTCATAATTTTTTCCAAGCTTATATCCAAACAGCCTAAAGCCACACTGCATCATAAAATAAAATGTCTTTATAAATTTTCCATTTTTCAAAAGACGGATTATAACTTTTTTGGCATAGCCTGCCCCTTCTTTTTCAGAAGAAATATTATCAAATATCTCATGATACTGTCTCTGTGACACACCGAGGTCAAAGCTCCTTACAAACTGCTGTTTACAAGTATATGAATGTGAATGGATAACCTTTGCATCCGCCACATATGCAACGCTGAATCCTGCCTGCATCTCTTTATATGCCATTATCATATCTTCATTAAATATCGTTTTCTTGACAAATCCGCCAAGTTTTTTATATACATCAAGTCTATACATTGCACATACATCCGAGCAAAAATAAGCTTTTATTCCAAGCTTTTTTTCATCCTTTTTAGTTTTTACGATACTTTCCTCCGGATAGTTATTTTCTCTTGTCATCCGCTCTATCTCATCCGCATCTTCTCTTGCAAGCTGCCTTGCGTAAGCTATCCCTACTTTTCTGTCATCAAATGCATTTAAAAGATTTTCGATAACATAATCATCATAACATACCGCATCCTGCGTCATAAAAAGAACATATTCACTTTTCGCCATAAGTGCCCCATATGCCCTTGTTGCACCGTGGTCAAAATCAGACTTTTTTATCGGATGAACAGATATTATATTTGCAAGTCCGTGACTGCATTTTTCTTTATCAAACAGCTTTTCGTCTTTACTCTCTATCGTCTGTAAAAGATATATGTGTTCCGGTCTTTTGCTCTGCTTATAAAGTTTTTCAAGCATTTTTACAAAATCATTGCCCGCTTTATATATCGGTATAACAACATCTACACTGTTTCCCATATTTTACACCTTTCTTTTTGTAAGTCTATGTAATTATTTTTTATCACCATGCCAACAATTTTTTTATCACTTATTTTCACTATCGTTTTCGACACTCCAAATTAAAAATCTCATTACATATGCAAACATTTCATTATTTATTTTTGTCTCTCTCGGCAAGAAGTTTTCCAACAACCTCAACTGCATTCTGGGCATCTTCCGAATAACCATCTGCTCCTATTTCATCAGCAAATCCCTGTGTTATAACTGCTCCGCCAATTATGACAAGCGTATCCATATTATTTTCTTTTACAAGATTTACAACCTTTTTCATCTCCATCATAGTGGTTGTCATAAGTGCCGAAAGACCGATTATATCCGCATTATGCTCCTTTGCAGCTTCTATTATGGTTTCTGCCGGAACATCTTTTCCAAGGTCGATAACATCATAACCATAATTTTTAAGCATGAGCACTACAAGATTTTTTCCAATATCGTGTATATCATGCTCAACGGTTGCCATTACTATCGTACCCAAAGGCTCTTTATCTTTATTCTGTGCAAGCACCGGTTTTAACACACCGATACCAAGTTCCATTGTCTCGGCACTTGATATGAGCTGCGGAAGATAATATATCTGTTTATCAAAGAGTTTTCCAACATGCGTTATCGCCGGTATCAGACTTTTATCTATTATAGACTGTGCGTCTGCACCATTGTCAAGTGCTTCCCTCACGAGTTCTTCTATCTTTTTGCTTCTTCCCTTGACAACAGCTTCAAAAAGTTTGTCATCCTTTGGCACATCACTGTCTATATCAGAGGCAGATGCAGTATTTCCCGCCTGTGCCGTAACCTGTGACGCATCTATGTCTCCTGACAGCACCGAAAGTTTTCTTCCCGTAACCCTGTTTATATATCTTGTGTCTGACTCAGGTTTATTCATAAGAAGGTCAGCGGCAAACATTGAATGCATAAGAAGATCCTGTGACGGATTTGCGATTGCCATAGTAAGTCCGTGGCTTATGGCGATACTCATAAAACTACTGTTTACAAACATTCTCTCAGGCAGTCCGAAGGAAATATTTGAAAGACCACACGCCGTTGCCACTCCTATATCATTTTTGCAATACGAAATAGTTTCCATTGTCTCTTTAGCGGCATTTCTGTTTGCCCCTATCGTAGCGACAAGACCGTCAACAACAACATCATCTTTGGTAAGACCAAACTCATATGCCCTCTCAAGAATCGTATGAATAATCTCTTTTTTTTCATCAATATCCTTTGGAAGTCCTGCTTCTGAAAGCGGGAGTAAAATAAACATTGCACCATATTTTCTCGCAACCGGAATAAGTTTTTCAAATTTTTCGGGCTCAAGAGAAATCGAGTTTATCAATGCTCGTCCCGGATAAATTCTAAGTGCTGCCTCAACAACAGACGGATGACTTGAATCTATTGACAAAGGAAGGTTGCTTACAAGAGTAAGTTCATTTACACATTTAAGCATCATTTCATTCTCATCAATTCCATTCATACCCATGTTTACATCAAGAATAGATGCACCGAATTCTTCCTGCGACTCAGCCATCTCACAGACCATATCAAGACTTCCCTCACGAAGCTGTGCCTGAAGTGCTTTCTTTCCTGTCGGATTTATCCTCTCACCGATAATAAGAAAATCTCCGTCAAGGTCAATCGGCAGCACATTTCTCTCAGTAGACAATGCTCGCCTTAAGACTTTTCCCTCTCTCTTTTCAAAAGAGCCGCCGTCCTTATAACCTTTCTCAATAAGAAGTTCATTTAAAAGCCTTATATGCTCAGGTGTTGTTCCGCAGCATCCTCCCACAACATCTGCACCAGCCTCAACAAGCGGCATCATTTCTCTTGCAAATTCCTCAGGTCCCATATCATAGATGGTGACACCATCCTCAAGTTTTGGCAGACCTGCATTTGGCTTTGCCACAATAGGAATATCTGCATATTCTGTCATCGTCTTTACTATCTCAATCATCTTGTCAGGTCCCGTTGAACAGTTTACACCGACCGCATCGACACCAAGAGTAGTCATTACAAGAGCCGCCGTCTCAGGATTTGTACCATAGAGAGTTCTGCCATCCTCATTAAATGTAAGCGTCACCATAACTGGAAGCTCACAAACTTCTTTAGCCGCAATAACTGCTGCCCTGCACTCCTGAAGACTCATCATAGTCTCAACCACAATAAAATCAATCCCTGCATCAGCAATGCATCTTATCTGTTCCTTATATATGTCAACAAGTTCCTCAAACATAAGCGGTCCGACAGGATATACCTGTTTTCCCGTCATAGTAATGTCACCTGCTATATAGACTTCTCTGCCTGCTTTCTTCTCCTCGTCCGTCAGCCCTTCATCAACGGCAGCTTTAGAAATCTCTACAAGTTTTGTGTTTATCTCAGAAAGCTTGTCATCAAGACCGTACTCCTCAAGTTTAATCCTGTTTCCCGAAAATGTAGGTGCATACAAAACATCACTGCCCGCCTGTATATATTCAATCTGAAGCTGCTTTAAAACTTCGCTGTTTTCAATAATCCACTCCTCAGGGCAGACACCAACCGGCATACCTCTTTTCTGTAAATTTGAACCCGTTGCTCCATCAAGTATAAGCTTTGATTTTTTTATTCTATCTCTAAACTCTTTTTTTGTCATAACAATATATAATCCTCATTTCCGAGCGTTTTATCATCACTGCCTGCTCTTATTTATCAAAAGTAATTATAGCCGAAAAGCATTTGTTTTACAACAATTTAATATTATGGTAAACTTAGTGGCACACTATAAATGTGATTATAATTTAATACCGCAAGCACACTCGCAAATCCCCACTTTGTTTTTGCAAGAGTCACTCATCACCTAATGGTAATGGGTTCTCTCTTCAATTTTATAAAACATCACTTAAAAAGGAGCGATTAACATTGAAAACAATAGGAATAGTTGCTGAATATAATCCGTTCCACAACGGACATAAATACCAGATAGAACAGACAAAAAAACAGCTTGGTGCTGACAATGTTGTTGTCGTAATGAGCGGCAATTTTGTCCAGCGTGGCGGCGTTGCGTGGACAGATAAATATCTCCGCACAAAAATGGCAATAGATTGTGGTGCTGACTTTGTCTTTGAACTTCCAACTGTTTTTGCATGTGCAAGTGCTGAAACTTTTGCCCTTGGCTCTGTAGCACTCCTTGACTCTCTCGGTTTTGTCGATGAAATCTGTTTTGGCAGTGAAGAAGGAAATCTTGAAATACTTGAAAAGATTTCTTCTATATTAAATAGCAATGATTATATTAAAGAACTTGAAATATACTTGAAAAAAGGGATATCATTTCCTGTCGCACGAGAGGAATATCTAAAACAGCATATGCCCCAATATCGTGATATCCTCCCAACACTTTTAAAACAGCCAAACAACATATTAGGAATCGAGTATATAAAAGCACTAAAAAGAATAGGAAGCCATATCAAACCCGTTACGATAAAAAGGATTGACAATGGTTATCATTCGACAAGCCTTGATAGTACTCCCACTCTTTCAGACAACACCTGTAATTTAATCCCAAACAGAAATATGCAAAATACAAACAAAAATGTTTGCTGCAGTCCTGACTCTAAAAAAGAAATATATTTGTCTGATAAAGAAAATAACAAATTCAGTTCAGCATCTGCAATAAGAACATCATTTGAAAAGTTAAACTTTTTTTCAGATATAAATAAAAAAGAAGCAGCTTTAACTACTATCACTACGCATGTGCCTGAACCTGTCATAAATATTTTAAAAAATAATCTTACACGATTTCCTGCCGACAACCCCCTTTTCTCTGATATGCTGTATTTTAAGCTCTTATCATTAAAAAAAGAAGATATGCCGTTAGGAATTTATAGTGATATTTCTCCCGAATTATCCGACAGAATATATAATAATCTGCCACATTACAAAGGCTTTGACAACTTTGCAGACATCTTAAAGACAAAGCAATATACACACACACGCATCACAAGAGTGCTTACACATATTCTGCTTGATATAAAAAAAGAAGACATAGAGCTGTTTATAACTAAGCTTTATCCTAACAGAGATAAACCGCTTACAAAAAATTCACAGGCTGATGAGCATGATAAAAATATTACGGTTTTTATGCCGACTTTAGCATATGCCAGACTTTTAGGAATGAACAAAAACAAAAGCGGACTTCTTCGCAATATAAAAAATATTCCTCTTATCACAAAAGTTGCTGATGCAGACAAAAGCTTTGAAAGATTTCTGTCACAATTCCAAACTGACAATGTGTTTTCCAAAAAGCCTGCACAAGCAAATGAAAGTAACGGCAATAACGCCGTATCTATAACAGACAAACAGCACTTACAATATATGAAACAGCTTCAAAAAATGTTTAAATATGACCTGTTTGCAGCAGATTTGTATCGTTTCTGCACTCACAACCATGTTCCCGATGAATATCGCGCAGGAGTTTATATTTTGCATTGACTGAAGTAAATAAAGAAATACACACTGGAGGTAACGATAATGTTATTAAAAAATATGTCAGACTATTTTACAAAGAAAGAATTATTATTATGGATAGGTTCAATACTCACAATATTGATATCATTTATTCTTTTTAAAGGTGACAATACACTGTCACTTATAGCATCACTCATCGGTGTTACATCACTTATATTTTGTGCAAAAGGAAATCCGTTTGGACAATTTCTCATAATCATATTCAGTTTACTTTATGGAATTATTTCATTTTCATATGCATATTACGGCGAAATGATAACTTATCTTGGCATGACTGCACCAATAGCTTTGTTTTCAATGATCACATGGCTTAAAAATCCTTATGAAGGCAATAAATCAGAAGTCGAAGTGAAACATCTTAAGTTGAAGGATATTATACCTATGATAATCCTGACCGTTATTGTAACCTTTGTTTTTTATTTTATATTGGATTATTTTAATACGGCAAATCTTATTCCGAGTACATTTTCAGTCACAACAAGTTTTCTTGCAATTTATCTGACAACAAAAAGAAGCCCTTTTTATGCAGTTGCATATGCCGCAAACGACCTTGTGCTTATCGTACTTTGGAGCATTGCCGCAAAAACAAATATTACATATGTTTCTGTGGTCGTCTGCTTTGCAGTATTTTTGTTAAATGATATTTACGGATTCATAAACTGGCAAAAAATGCATAAACGACAGACAACAGGTGAAATATGCCAGTGATACATTTCACCTGTTGTTTAGCAGAATAATTATTAGTCAAGTGGATATTCACAATCCGCTTTGCTGCCTGATAGTGTTAAATTTGATGGTAACATCACTTTTTACACTCTTTTTAATCTTATGCTTTCGGTTTTAATGGGCCATAATATATTGCAAAAGGAATGTTAAATTCATAAATATCTTTGCAAATATACCATATCTATTAACTGTACACCGCCCTCATAGATTGGGTGATTATAATTATCGGTAAAGAAATTGGGAATCTTGTGAGAACGGATAAATCCACATTTTTCATAAAATGGTATTGTCAATGGACTGTCACCTGTTCCAACCTGCAAAATAGAATATTCTTCTGCATATTTTTCTGCAAGGAAGTCTATCAGAGCTTTACCATAGCCATTTCCTTGGTTCTTTGGATCAACTGCGATATTTTTAATTTCAAGTATTCCATTATCTTCATCAGTAACGACACATTCAGCTTTTACATTACCATCTTCAAGTACATACATAGTACCCTTTTCAAGATAGCGATCAATCATATTTTCCTGTTCATCAGCTAATAACAATAATGATATAAACTGCTTTTTATTTTCATTTACTTCTCGAATTATCATATCCACTACTCCGTCAAACTGGAAGTTATTAATCTACAATTTTATTCTATAGCCCATCTTCTTGCCCTTCGGACAAGAAGCATCCCACGCTTCTGAACAAAATGGAACTCCATCTGTTCCACAATGCATTGTTCCCGGAGAAAGTAATACCCCTTCATCCGTTTTTCCGCTTTTTATCAGTGTGCCTGCTCCCATATGCCAATAGTCATCACGCTCATCGTTGCGATAAAACATAAATTCATCTCCAACATTGTAACAAGGACATTTCCCACTGTCGGGTACTGCACAATATTGTGCCTGTAATTCCGGAAATAATTTTTTATCCAAAACAGTAACTTTCACTCTATGCTCCATATCGTATCTCTCCTTAAAATTTAAAATTCATGTAATATGTATTCTACCTGCTATCCTTCTTCCTATAATTTACAATACCAAATATTGCCATAAGCAAAACACAAGCAAATACCATCCAGCCTATAAGATATCCTGTTCCAAGCTTCGCAAATGTGTCATAGTATCCCTTTAAGTATATTACAACTATTACAGCGGGAAGAATGTATGACATATAAAATCTGATCCCGTCAGGATATCTCATTCCCTTTCCAATGTTGGTTTCCGCATGAAATCCTTTCCAGCCCCAGCCATTCTTTTTGGTGCAGAAAAGTACAAATATCATACTCCCAAGCGGCAAAAGATTATACGATACAAGGAAATCCTCAAGATCCATTATTGAACTTCCCGGTCCAAGTGGCTGAAATCCTGCAAGTTTGTTAAATCCAAATACGGCGGGAAGTGAAAGTAATGTCATAAATACTATATTCCATCCGACTACTTTCTTTCTCGAATATCCTTTTAAATCTATGTAAAATGATATTATATTCTCAAAAACTGCAATAACCGTAGACAGTGCGGCAAATGACATAAATACAAAGAATGCTGTTCCCCATATTCTTCCACCTGCCATATGATTAAATACATTAGGCAATGTTTTGAAAAGAAGTGATGGACCTGCATCCGGCTGAACTCCATATGCAAAACACGCCGGTATGATTATAAAGCCTGCCATGAGTGCAACAAATGTATCAAGTACAACGATATTTACTGCTTCGCCGCCTATCGTCCTGTCCTTTTTCAGATAACTTCCAAATATCTCCATGGCACCGATACCTACACTAAGAGTAAAAAACGCATGTGTCATGGCATCAAATATGACCGGTCCTAGTCCTCTGGATCTTATTGTATCGAAAGTTGGAACCATATAAAATTTTATTCCGCTTGACGCATTTGGAAGTACAACGGAGTGTACCGCCAATACGATAATAAGTATTATAAGCAGTGACATCATTACCTTTGTAACTTTCTCAATGCCATTCTGAAGTCCCAGCACACAGACTCCAAAAGAAAGCACAACTGCCACGATTGTCCATATTGTCATATTTCCCGGATTGCCAAGCATTGACGCAAACTTTGCAGAAACTTTTTCTGAATCAAGCCCTGTCATTTTTCCCGATGCTTCGAGCCATGCATAATACAGCATCCAGCCTGCAACCATTGTATAAAATGCCATTAAAATATAACTTCCTACTACTGAAACCCATTTAAAATAGTGCCATTTACTTCCTTTACTCTCAAGAACTTCAAATGCCCTTGCCGCACCTTTACCACTTCCTCGTCCTATTGCAAACTCTGCACACAATATTGGAAATCCCAGCATTGCAAGAAACACCAGATATATCAATACAAATGCAGCTCCACCGTTTTCTCCACATATGTACGGAAACTTCCATACATTTCCAAGTCCGACTGCGCATCCCGCCGATACAAGGATAAATCCAAGACGCGAGCCAAATTTTTCTCTCTCTTTTACTTCATTTTGCATTTTCTTCCTCCATTTTATTTTGATGCTTTATAGCATTAAACTAAAATTGACGCTATTGCTGTTCCCAGTGCACCTGCAATGGTTCTAAGACTGCATATTATCGCTGTTCCATCTGAATAATACTCTTTTTTAATCTCTTTCATTCCCCATGCAGTCATAGGCATCATTATTGCTCCGATACCGATTGAACGAAATGAATACATTACCCATATCGGAACAACATTTCTCGTAATAAATGCCAATATAAACGAGCATATACTGATCGCATATAAAAGCCTTATACCATATTTCTGGTACAGCCAGCCGCCAAGTACACTTGATACTGCCATGATGACAGCACCCGGAAGCATTATATAACCGGCTCTTTCCATGCCTGCTCCGGTCATTCTGTTTATATAAACCGGGAACCACAATGCCGTACCCATCATGATACCATAAATAAATATACTTGTCACTACAACCGCCATAAACCTTTTATTTTTAAATAACTCCAGCCTGATATATGGATTTTTCATTTTCTTTTGCCGACTTATAAAAATTAAAATAAACACTATCGATATACAACTATAAAGTACGACCTTTAAAATCGCATATTCACTTATCTTTACAAACTCATCCGCTGTCAGATTTTTCTGCCAGTAATTTATATCTTTTACCGATATATCCCTTATCGACATACAGGCAAGCATAAGAAATATTACCGAAATACTGCTAAACAAAAAAGATATTATATCAAAATTTTTAAATAATCCTATTATTTTTTGATATAAAAACAGTCGTAAAGAATTAAAATAACGACAAAAATTGCCTGTCAAATTTGTCTGCTTAAAAAACTTATTTTCTTTCAAATCCTGTTTGCCTGAACAATTTTCCAGAGTACAATTTGCCGACATTTTACTTTTTTCACAGCTATATAAATTTATATTTTCTTTTTCATCGTAATTTTCGTAATGTGTTTTTTTCCTCCTATGACATTTAAACCATGTCAAAAAAATCACAAATACAGACATTATCAATATCCACCACATTATTGTCTGCCACGATATTTTTTTAACAAGCATTATCGTGATAACAGGTGCAAGTGCCGATGATAAGTTTAGCATAAATCCATAAATTCCCATTACAAGCCCTGTCTTTTGTTTTGAAAACGAACTAAGCAGAACTACTTGTGACAATGTAAGGATAATACCACTTCCTATTGCCTGAAATACTCTGCCTGTTAATATCAATACATAATTAAAACTTATCGCAGTAAATAATACCCCACTCCCAAATACAAACATTGCACCTAGAAATAACACTTTCCTGTTGATATTTTTTGTTAGAAAAACAGATAATATCGTTGTGATGCCTATTGTCATTGAATATATACTTGTCATGAGTTGGGCTTCACCTGCTGACAATGAAAACTGCTTCATTATCAACTCAAATATTGAAGAAAATGCTGTATGCGAAAACGACCCCATCATACAGCCAACGACCATCAATATTATAAAAATCTTATTCTTTGATATTTTTTTCTTTTTACCCTTAATATTATTACTGATATTTTTTTCCAGTGGCATATCATTCCTCTTTTACATCAAAACATCTTCATATATTTACAAATATAACATTTATACATTTTTATTATATTATGCCTATCCCTTTATATCTTTAATATATAGTTCAAAAGATATTTTAACCTTAAAAGTCATATCTCTAATCTAATATAAGTATCTCCCATTATTTGTTGAACAATTCAGAATTGAACAAACTCTTTGAAAAATAAACAGAATAAAGCCGGCAAAACCACTTCAGTTTCCTTGCCACTCAATCTTTAAGGACTTGCCAGCATTTCTGCTCCCATTTCTGAATCTCACTTTCCTTCAGTTCACTCGCTCTAATACCTCGGCAGGCTTTCATCATTCTATGCCATAATTTTCAATTTTTTCTCAATAAACCGTAATTATTTTGTTAATTAATCTGACAACAATTAAATATTAAATCCATAATTCCATTTCTCCGGAATCTTAAAAACCAAACTTCTCATATAAACGCTTTCCTACTGCCGAAGGTTTTAGTTTTATATTATGAACGCCTTTAATTTTCAACCATTGTAGTAGTTCTTCTGCATTATCCTGCAGCAAAGCTATTGAACCTACTTCTGTAAACATATCCATTTTTAACTTAACAACAATATTCAAATCTTTAATTTCCGCTTTTTTTATTTCCATAATAATATATCCATTTCTAACAAATCCCGATTTATTCCAAATATCTACTACTTTAATTGTATTTGTTTTTCAAAAAGAAGCACCGCTCTCGCGGTGCTTCCAAAATTTTATATTTATTTAGTTGTACAAATATTTACCGAAAATACTTTTCAAGCAAAAATCCCTTCTTGAACTTCGTTCAAGAAGTATCGCTCGCTTTTCAAGCTCGCTTTATTTGTAAAGTTCAACTAATTTCTGTAAGTGCTCATAACGAGCCTTTGCAGCTTCCTCAGATTCCTTGAAGAGTCTCTCAGCACGCTCTGGGAATGGCTTAACAAGACGAGTATAACGAGCCTCGTTGTTAAGGAATGCCTGGTAATCATCGAAGCTTACACCCTTCTCTGAAGTGAATGTAAATGGATTCTTACCATCTGCTTTGTTTGCAGGGTTGAATGAGAAGAGGTTCCAGTAACCAGCCTTAACAGCTTTCTTCATCTCATCCTGGCAGTGGTTCATTCCACCCTTAGCGATTCCGTGGAGCTCACAAGGAGCATATCCGATGATAAGTGATGGTCCCGGATAAGCCTCAGCCTCTGCGATAGCCTTAACAGCCTGTGCAGGATTTGCACCAAGTGCAATCTGAGCAACATATACATAACCATAGCTCATAGCGATCTCAGCAAGACTCTTCTTACCGATTTCTTTACCGGCTGCAGCGAACTGACAAACTTCACCGATGTTTGAAGCCTTAGAAGCCTGTCCACCTGTATTAGAATACATCTCTGTATCAAATACCATTACATTTACATTCTCGCCTGAAGCAAGTACATGGTCAAGACCACCGAAACCGATATCATAAGCCCAACCGTCACCACCGAAGATCCATACAGATTTCTTTCCAAGATAATCTTTCTTGTCAAGAGCTGCTTTTGCATCAGGGCATCCTGCTGCAGCGGCTTTCTCTAATTCAGCGATAAGAGCATTTGTTGGCTCAACATTTGCCTTTGTATCATCTTTTGTCTCAAGGAACTTGTCTACAACAGCCTTAAATTCTGCTGAAGCCTTGTCAGATGCTGCACAAGCCTTAACAGACTCGATAGCCTGGTCACGAAGGTACTTCTGACCTACATACATACCAAGACCGTGCTCTGCATTGTCCTCGAACAATGAGTTAGACCAAGCTGGTCCTTTCTTTGTATCTTTATTTACTGTGTATGGTGCTGTAGCAGCAGGGTTACCCCAGATAGAAGAACATCCTGTTGCATTTGAGATATACATCTGCTCACCAAACAACTGTGTAATAAGACGAGCGTAAGATGTCTCTGCACAACCTGCACATGAACCAGAGAACTCAAGGAGTGGCTGGTTGAACTGGCTTCCCTTAGGTGTTGTGTCAGCAAATCCGCTGTCTTTCTTTCCTACATTTGCAACTAAGTAATCAAATACCGGCTGCTCATCTGCTTCCTCTGCCTGTGGAACCATCTTGATAGCTCCCTCAGAAGCCTTAGGACATACTGTGATACACTCACCACATCCCATACAGTCAAGTGGAGATACGCTCATAGTGAACTTGTACTCTCCAGCCTTTGGCTTAGTATCAGAAAGCTTGATATTTGAAGGTGCTGCCTTAACTTCGTCCTCTGAAAGTAAGAATGGACGTATTGTAGCATGTGAACATACGAACGCACAGTTGTTACACTGGATACAAGTCTCAGGATCCCATGTAGGAACTGTTACGGCTGTACCACGTTTCTCGTATGCAGAAGCACCTGTCTCGAACTGTCCGTCAGGATTGTCAATGAATGCTGAAACAGGAAGGCTGTCTCCATCCATCTTAGAGATTGGCTCAAGAAGATCTTTAACCATCTTAACAACCTCAGGACGACCTGTGATTTCTTTTGCAGCAGCATCAGGAGTCGGATTCTTCCAAGAATCTGGAACTTCAACTTTGTGTACTGCGTCTACACCGGCATCAATAGCCTTGTAGTTCATCTCTACGACTGCATCACCCTTCTTAGAGTAAGATTTCTTTGCAGCAGCTTTCATGAACTCGATAGCGTCATCGATAGGCATAACATCTGCTAATTTGAAGAATGCAGACTGAAGGATAGTGTTTGTACGTTTACCCATACCGATTTCGATAGCCTTGTCGATAGCGTTGATAGTATAAAGCTGGATGTTGTTGTCAGCGATATATTTCTTAGCTTCAGCATTAAGATGCTTATCTAATTCATCATCTGACCACTGGCAGTTAATCATGAATACTCCGCCCGGCTTAACATCCTGAACCATCTTCATTCCCTGTGTTACATATGCAGGATTGTGACAAGCTACGAAGTCAGCCTGATTGATGTAATATGGGCTTCTGATAGGGTTGTCACCAAAACGAAGGTGAGAAATTGTAACACCACCAGTCTTCTTTGAGTCATACTGGAAGTATGCCTGGATATACTTATCTGTGTGGTCACCGATAATCTTTGTAGAGTTCTTGTTGGCACCAACTGTACCGTCTCCACCAAGACCCCAGAACTTACACTCTTTTGTACCAGGTGCTGATGTGATAGGAGCTGGCTTAACTTCTGGTAAGCTTAAGTTTGTAACATCATCAACGATACCTATAGTGAAGCGTGACTTAGGATCATCTTTTTCAAGTTCTTTATATACAGCGAATACTGATGAAGGTGGTGTATCCTTAGAACCAAGACCATAACGTCCACCTGTAAGCACGATATCATTAAGACCTGCTTCACGAAGTGTAACTGCTACATCGAGGTATAACGGATCTCCGAGTGCACCAGGCTCTTTTGTACGGTCAAGTACGGCAATCTTCTTAACTGTCTTAGGAAGAACTTTAAGAAGGCTGTCTGATACCCAAGGACGGTATAAACGAACTTTGATAAGACCAACTTTTTCTCCCTTAGCTGTAAGGTAGTCGATAACTTCTTCTGCAACGTCACAGATAGAACCCATAGCTACGATAACACGGTCAGCATCTGCTGCACCATAGTAGTTAAATAAGTCGTAATCTGTTCCGAGCTTATCATTGATCTTCTTCATGTATTTCTCTACAACAGCAGGTAACTCGTTGTATGCTTTGTTACAAGCCTCACGATGCTGGAAGAATACATCACCGTTCTCATGTGAACCACGAGATGCCGGATGCTCAGGGTTAAGTGCGTGTGCTCTGAACTCTGCAACTGCATCCATGTTACACATTTCTTTAAGATCTTCGTAGTCCCATTTTTCAATCTTCTGAATCTCGTGAGATGTACGGAAACCATCAAAGAAGTTAATGAAAGGAACTTTTCCCTCGATTGATGCAAGATGTGCAACCGGGCTTAAATCCATAACTTCCTGTGGATTTGTCTCAGCTAACATAGCGAAACCAGTCTGACGACAGGCATAAACATCACTATGATCACCAAAAATATTTAATGCATGTGATGATACTGTACGTGCAGACACATCAAATACACAAGGTAACTGCTCACCGGCAATCTTATACATATTAGGGATCATAAGAAGAAGACCCTGTGAAGCTGTAAATGTAGTAGTAAGTGCACCTGCTGCAAGTGAACCATGTACTGTACCTGCGGCACCTGCCTCAGACTCCATCTCTACAACTTTAACTGTGTTTCCAAAAATATTCTTCTGTCCTGCTGCTGACCACTGATCAACTGAGTCAGCCATTGGGCTTGAAGGTGTGATAGGATAGATACCAGCTACTTCTGTGTAGGCATATGCTACATGAGCTGCGGCTGTATTACCATCCATTGACTGTTTAGCTCTAGCCATCTTTATAATTTCCTCCTTATTATTAAATTCTTCTCATTATCTTAACACTAATGAGAAAAAAAGTAAAGAATTGAAGTCGAATTTTTAAGGTAAAATGTCGAAATTTTGTCAGATTTATTGTACGATTTCTACATTTTTTAAAAAAACATCGTCTCCTGCTTTATCCCTGACAAACTCTTTCAAGCCTGCAATATCAATCTGTGCACTATCTGTTTTTATATCCGCATAAAGTGACATCTCATTTATTTCAGGGTCATATGCAAGATAACACTCTGCATCTTTTACTCCACCGTACTCAAGAATATATTTTTCTAAGAGTTTAAGGTCATAATATTTTCTTCCGTGAATACCGTCAGTGAGCACTGTCCTGCCTGCATTTTCAAGAAAATCAATCGTTCCGTCAGGAAGAATACGCCCTATAACCCCAGTATCATACAAAGTGCCCTCTCCATATGGGTACTGTACTGTCTTTGCACAATTTATTGGCTCGTAGTCCATTATATAGACCTTTCCCCATGCACCATAAGGTTTCTTTAAATAGTCATCATCAAGCACATAAACCTTTATCGGTTCATCGGACTGTTCTTCTGAAATAATCTTACTTCCTGCTGCCTTATTTAATTTAGAAACATTTACATAATAGTGTTTAGGATAAACCTCCTGTGGAAGATGCTCCTTTAAACATCTTACGGAAGTCTCATCAAGCATGGCAAATAAAATACTCTCAAAAACATCAAGGAATATTTCAAGAAGTTTTTTATCAAAACGATTTTCCCAAAATCGAAGTTCAGCATAATAACCTTTGTCATCGTACATTACCTGAAGATGAAAAGGAAGTGAATCCAGCTGCACATGCATCCTCTCCGTATTTTCTCCTCCAATCTGAGGTGTCTCAAGAATATCTCCCTGAAACTGTAAAAACATCTCACCCTGTCTCGGACAGCTTGTAAGACATTTCATTGTTTCCATTATCTGTTTGCCAGTTCTTTTTAATAGTTTTTCAACTTTTTCATGCGAAACTTTGTCATACTTGCAATAATATGTCTCAAATAACGGTCCAACAATACGGTTCCACCTGCTATCAGTTCTGCCTGAATGTATTGAATTTACAAAAACTTCATCCTCATCTGAATACATACTTATGCAATAATTAAATGCAGCGATAAACAATGCGTTCTCAGAGACACCATGCTTTTTTCCATAATAAAGCACCTGTTTTCTCGGAAGTTTATCAAAACGCTTTCTTATAACACCATACACACCCTCTGACAGTTCTTCGCATTTTGTTTTATTAAGAATACTTCTTTTTAATTTTATTCCTGACATCAAAGTATCCACATATTTTATATCCCTGTCACGCACTCCGTTTTCAATTCTTTTTTGTTCCTCAGTAATATAATCAAAAGTTGTATATTTTTCTTTTTCCACTTTTTCGCCTTTGTAAGCGGCACAGAGATCCTCCATAAGGATATTCATACTAACTCCGTCCCCCATAAAATGTGCAACATCGAAGAACATATAATTAAACTTTTCCCCCTCAAACACATGGATATGCACAAGATTGTCATTTTCTCTGTACCTAAACGGAACAATAAGCTCCTGCATTTTCTTTTCGGCATCTTTATCTTGAATTTTTTCTACTCCAATATCTATATTTCTATTATCATCCCTATATATTGCATAATATTTCTGCTCTGTCGGCTTGACAATGGCTTTAAGTGACGGATGTGCATCAAGAACAATGCCTATAGCCTTTATAAGTCTGTACGTCTCAACAGTTTTATCCATTCTGAATACAAACGGTAGATTTCCCGTTGTATTGTCAGGTATTATATATGCGAAATATTTCTGCATGGCAGTAAGCGGATATATCTCTTTAACTGTTTTATTTTCTGCATCTTCATCAATAGTTTTTTTCTGTTTTGTCTTGCTTTTAATAAGTGCTTCAAGTTTTAATATATCTGCATTTTCCATAAGTTCAGCAAGCGTTATGTTGACATTTATTTTCTCTGACAGTTCCGTAATAAGAATCGAACTTCCAAGTGAATCAAGACCACAATCATAAAAATTGTCATTTATTCCAAACTCAGTGTTGCCTATCTGTTCGGCTATCATGTCATATAACTGTCTCTGAATTTTTGTTTCAGCCTTTGTGCTGTTTATCTTTTTCTTATTACTTTCCTCTTTCTCATCAAAATAAACTTTTCTTATTATCTTGTTTGAGGATGTTTTTTCAAATGCAGTTTTTCTCACTGTCACATCCGCAATCCTCGAATATGACGGCAACTGCTCATTATGTTTTTTAACCAGAATATTTATGGCAGTTTCAATATCCGTAATACCATTTACCTGTGCATATTCATAGTTTGGATAAATCTCTGCCGCTATAATATCATCCTTTCCATAGACGATAATATCCTGAACAAGCCTGTCCTCATCAAAATAATTTTCTATCATCTCCGGAGAAACATTTTCTCCATTGCTAAGTATTATAAGATTTTTCTTTCGGCCATTTAAATACAAAAAATCCTCATCATCAACATATCCGAGATCTCCGGTACAAAGCCATCCATCCTCAGTAATCGCTTCTTTTGTAAGCTCCTCATCATTATAATATCCCATCATGACAGACGGGCTCTTAACCTGTATCTCCCCGTCAACTATACGGACATGGCATCCTGTCACAAGATGACCTACTGATGCCATTTTATCTCTGCGTGTATAATCGGGTACTGATATTTTAGGCGAACACTCAGACATTCCATATCCCTGTCCTGTCACTATTCCGAAGTTTAACAGTGCATCTGACAATGTTTCTGACAGATAACCTCCTCCACTTACAAGACGGTTAAGACGCTTTCCAAGAACTTCCTCTTTTATTTCCACTATACTTCTTTCAGGATTCTTTTTTCTGAGTATTGCAATACGGTTTACGAACATTTTTGCTATCATCGGTACAACACGAATGACTGTCGGCTGAAACAATTTTATGTAATAAAGGATTTTTGACATATCATCACAGATACACAGCGTACTTCCATAACGCAGAGCAAGAAGCACATCACTGCTTATACAGAATATATGATGAATAGGAAGAACATTTAAGCATACCTCTTTTGCATCATCGGTACAGAACATATTGTCAATAAGATTTGCATGAGAAAGCATAACCCCTTTGCCATGTCCCATAGTTCCCGAAGTAAAAATAATCATGGCACACATATCAGGATTTATCTTTTCTTTAACAGTTTCGCCCCTGAAAACCTTGTGCATAATAGGAACATTGCGTGAATTTTTCCTTGTCTGGAGACATATAAACCTTTTTATAAAAGGACAAAGTTCCCTTAATTCATCTGCCTGAGAAGAAAAAGAATAGTCATAGAATAAAATATCCGTATCGGCTTTTTTAAGATTTTCAGCCATTTTCTGTGCCGTAAGTTTCACATCCATAGGTATCGAAACTCCGCCGCCACAAGGTACTCCGAGAAGAACCGTGAGATATTCATAACTGCATTTTCCAAGAACTGCCGCATGAATCTTATGCCCTGCTTTTTTATTCTGCCCTTCAATATAAACAGCTACAGACATTGTGTCCATGGAAAAAGTTCCATAACCTTTTTCAAATATCGTGTCATCTCTCTCATACCGTAAAAAAACATTATTCTCAAATTCTTTTCCGATATTTTTTACAAGTTCCAAAAGAGTTTTAGTATTATTAAATGTAATCATTCTACTCCTCCCAAAAATGTGTTGCAGACATTTGCGAAACTGAGTGTCTGCACGGTTAATTGAACAATGTGAACATATTTTATAAAACTTCCGCAAATCTTCTGAATTATTTCGCATTGCGAAATTTATTACATTCTACCACCTTTTATTTTATTTCGCAATACGAAACATTAAGTAAAAATTATTTTTTGTAGGTAAGAAGTATTTTCAAAAGCCTGATAAGTTCCTTCGCATCATCATATCCCAAAATCTCAAACAGTCCACGATACTCCTCATGAATTTCTTTTCTTCTTCTGGCAGCTTCTTTTTCACCCTCTTTTGTGAGTACAACATCAACCACTCTCTTATCTGTTTTATTTTTCTGTCTTATGATAAGTCCCTTTTTCTCCAATGCCGTGAGTATATCCGTCATTCTCCCCGGAACAACATGAAGTTTTTCCTTTAATTCCCCCGCACTGACAGCTTCTTTTTTTGTGAGCAGATACCATAAAACACCATACTCACCTCTTATACTGTCGAAAAAAGCACGGTTTTCCGGTCTGTTTAATACCTGTGCCAAAAGATTATATAACTGCTCTCCTAAGTCCTCTAATTCCATAATCATCCTCATTTTTCAGAATTTTATATCGGAAGATATGCAGAGCAAAATTTAGCCCTTGACACTCATACCACTACTTATATTAAAGTATGCACTGTAAGCCACAGCTAAATCTTCTCTGTCTTCCGATTATTATAATGCAATAGACAAAAAATCTTTTACTTCTGCATCATCTATATTACTTTATTATCTTACTTGTATTTCAGAAATAATACCACTATTATCCACTTTATGTCTATACTAAAGTTCTTTTGCAGCCATAAAAATATTCTGAAATAGTATAAAAAAGTGTGAAAAAACTGTCTGCACAGGCAGATTTAAGCCATGCCGTTAGCAGTCTTGTACTTATAAAGCATCTCCGCATGATTCTGTTCTTCTATCTGTATATCTGCCATAAGTTTTCTGAGTGCGGCATTTGCAAAGCGGAATACTTTTGAATTGTACTCTGATGAAACCATCTTTTCAGTTCCGATACAGTCTGTAACCAAAAAACAGTCTGTCTTTTTATCCTCGCTGTTGTCTGCCTGTGTATATGTCACCGGCGGTTCATAATTTTTTCCGTCATCATCGTTACAATTACACTCAGGCACTTCTCCCTCAAGAACCTTACCAAGTGTGTCATAATGTTTCTGCTCAAGTTTCTCAATCTTTCCAAAGAGATTTTTAAGTTCCATATCGCAAGCCTGCTCCTTATATCTGCGGTATTTCTCCACACAGCTTTTCTCCTGCGTCTGCAATTCCTTTATAACATCCATTTCTTTCTGTTCTAAAACCATTTTGAAATCCTCCTGTTTTTTATTTTCGTTCCAAAATAGTATGTGCAATTAAAAGAAATGTATGCAACGCACTAATGTATTCTGCTCATATTTAACATTACTGCATAATATTATGTTAGGGTCAAAAGTAGATAGCAATACATATTTATATGCAAATCTGCTTCATGTCGGTGTTTGCAGGATTGCGAAAATTGCGTAGCAATGAAGCAATCCGGAGTATCACCGTCTGGGTACTTTAATTTTTTTCGTCTTGCATATCGTTTCAATTATTTTATCTCCACCTTTTGGTATACCCTGTACAGTATCGGTTGAAAAATCAAGCATACCACTGCATATACTGGAACAATAACAGTTGCTATTGTTGTTACTTTACTTCCCAATGTGATAAGTCCAGCTTCTTTGATATCCAAATAAATTTCTAATAACTGGTCTGGAAAGAAAGAGCATAATCCAGGCAATGTAATAATTCTGCTTAAAAATGGAAATACACACAGCACAATGAATGGTACAATAACGGCAGTTGGCGTAGAGTGTGTAAACGCTGATGCCAACATTGCGAGTGTAGCTGCAAATATCGTTCCTATATATCCACCCAGAACAATAAACAAATATGCCTGTAAAAAAGTAATATTATAAACACTTCTCCACAAATCCAACTGGATCGGACAGCTTGCGCCGTCTGCACCTAATACAAAAAGTACGATAAATGTATATAGAAATACAAACATCAGATAAAATCCCGTAGTAATATAAAAACCTGCTCCTACCTTCGCGAAAATCCCTCTGCTTCTTCCAAATCGTGCAGAGAAAAAAATTGAATCTGCTTTTGTCTGAAATTCATCTGAAAATATCCCGGATACCAGAAAACCGATTACTAATGCCAACACTAGAATAAAGGTTGATATATTTTGTAGTAATGCAGCCCAACCGTCTATATATTTATAGTAAAAGGGAGTTTTCAGTTCTTTATATTTCTGAATCATAAAATCTTTTTCTGCCTGTGTAAATCTTTCTTCTCCAGATTCAAGCCAATTTTTTAAAGTAGAAATTCTTCTTTCATAGATCGTTCCAACTTCATCATCCGAAACCTGATTCGTTACATAATAATTATAATCTCTGTAATCGCTGAATGCACAAATAATGACATCCATAATACCTGCTATGCCCTGCTTTTTTGCATATGCCTTATTTTGTTCTGTAATGTCATCCGACAATGCTTCTTTCGAACTGTTAATTGTCCTGTTCTCTTCCAATGCCTTGCTTAATGTATCCGCTGTTAAATAACCTGACCATTGGTTTTTGGCTTCTCTTAAATATCTTGCAGCCGAAATTCCAACAGAAGAATTCCCATTTTCATCAACATACTCCACTCTGTTAATCGTTAATATACTGGTTATCGCAAGTACTACGAATAACACTATGACTGCAATTCTATTTTTTGATTTAGAAAACACTTTTTTGATTTCATAACGTAGCATTTTCATCACCTGCTTTCTCTCCAAAATAATATAAAAATACATCTTCCAGTGACGCTTCTACACGCATTGCATTCTCAACCGGTTTTTCGTGAGAAATAATTCGCAGCATAATCTGATTTATTTCTGATTTCATATTGGAAATTTTATATTTTTCCATAAAATCAGATACCCTGTTTTTCGGCACAAGACATTCCCATACTGTTTCTGTCATAGAATTTATCAGTTCTTCAATACTTCCTTTATGCAGAACTTCCCCGTCTTTCATCAACCAGATTTCATTCGCAATATACTCGATATCTGAAACGATATGTGTCGATAATAACACCAGTCTGTCTTCTGAAAGTTCGCTGATCAGATTACGAAACCGGATTCTTTCATTTGGATCAAGTCCTGCTGTTGGTTCATCAAGTATTAAAATCTTAGGATTATTCAACATAGCCTGTGCAATTCCGGCTCTACGCTTCATACCGCCAGATAATTTTTTCATTTTTTTATGAGCTGCTTTTGAAAGACCAACCTTAGAAATCAACTCTTTCACACGTTTTTTTGCGACAACAGGACGGATTCCTTTCAATGCAGCAATATAAAGTAAATAATCCTCTACTGTAAATTCAGGATAAAATCCAAAATCCTGTGGTAAATACCCCAACAGCTTGCGATATTCACTGTCCATGTTGAAAATATCTTTTCCATTACAGCATATCGTTCCGCTTGTTGGCTTTAAAAGGGTACACAACATTCTCATTAGAGTTGTTTTACCTGCTCCATTTACGCCTAAAAGACCATATACCCCATTTGTCATAGTAAGATTTATATGATTGACTGCTGTAAAATCTCCAAATTCTTTTGTTAAACCATCAAGTTCTAATTTCACCAAGTGACACCTCCAAATATTGATTACAATTCTTTAAAATACGATATATCGCAAAAACAATAAAAAGTATTGTTACACCCATCAGTGCTGACCAGATGGGAACAGTAACCATGATATATACATTTTCATTCAAAACAATAAAAAGCCATACTGCACTCCATATCACACATAGAACAATCGCAACTGTTTCACTGAAAGCGTGTTTACTGCATAAAATCCCAAAACAGATACAGGCCGTTACACAAAGTGGAAAAAGAAATTGGACGACTAATTCTAATAATTCATAATGCAAACCTGCTGAAGCGACTCCTAAAAATACAGTTATGAAAAATATATCTGTAAAACCAAATAACAGCATACGTGTAGCATATACCTGTTTTAATGAATAATAGGAAGCAGCTTCTATTTCCATACATTCACATGACCTGTTTTTCCACAGTTCCGGAATAATAAGGATAACAAATAGCGTGGCTACAACACCCATACTTCTTTTTAGATATATTTCATCATGGATAGAACTTAAAGCAATCCATAATGCCACTAAAATCATAAATTGAAGAACCCACCATCTTTTTTGTATCACACGAAGCTGTGTCCACAAAAAATCATGATAAAAAAGCATTCGTTCTTGCTCTGCCATAAAAAAGGCATTTTTAGATTTAAAAATGGTTTCCTGTATCTTTTCTTCGCTAGCTTCCACTTGTATGTTTTCCCTATATTTTTTTATCTTTTCTTTCTGATTCATCGAATTCCTCCTTCCCGAGAAGTTCCCTCAACTGTTTCCTTGCTTTTTGCAAACGATACTTTACAAGTGGAAGTCCAATTTGCAATGTATCAGAAATTTCTGTTAATTTTAGTTCTTGAAAATAATAAAGAGTAATTACTTCTCTTGATTCATCTGGAAGTTGTTCTAAAGCCTGTTCGATCAAAACTCTATTCAAAATTTGTTCCGTTTGATTTTCTTCCACAAGCTCAATTTCTTCCAGAAGTGTTTCCTTTGTTTTCTTCAAATAATCTTTGCATAGGTTACCTGCTATCGTATATAAATAATTCAGTGTTTTCCCTTTATAATGATAATCGGGTAATTTTGAAAAAAAACGTATAAAGGTTTCCTGTGTGAAATCCTCCGCATATGTTTGATCGAAACAATGATGATAACAGTAGCTTAAAATTTCTCGATAATATTTGTGGACAAACAAATCAAAAGCATTATCATCACCTTGCTTCATTTTCCTGATTAGTAGAAAATCATTATACACAAAATCCCCCTTCCTCATTATTAGAAGTTCAAAATATTTATCCCGTTCTATAAGGTATAACGATTGAAAGCTATAAAAAGATAGTCCAAATCGTTTTTTTATTTTAAAAACAATCTCAAAGTATGTTTTATTATTATAACGGTCCGAGCTAACAGCCTCAACTATACCAATACTTTTAAATACCTTTCTATCTGTTTTCTCAAAAAATATTTCTTTTTTCCTCAATTTCCGCTCAATGTCTTTTTCCTCCAATTTTCGTATGCTTATCCCGTGTCAATTTCTATCGTTGCTTTTACTGCAATGCTTTGTGTAAGTGCCGATTGAATCAGCACATTATGACACATTGGTACGTAAGCCATCACCCTCGCCGTAATTTTGTTCCGGGTCAATCACATCTTTAATTGCTCTTTCTATATTAGCAATGTTGCATATATTAACTATCTTATAATCGTTAAAATCAACCATATCCCCTCCCTGAGTTTTTTTGCACTAAAAAAGCACCTTTTCAGGTGCTAATCTTCCATAATGTCCTTTACATGCTATTATCCATAGAAATCCATTTTTATCTATGTTGTAAACCAATCTGTTCATGTCATCAATTCGCCTGCTCCACGCTTTTCTATGTTTGAACTACTCAGGCTTGCCAATTCCCTCTGACAATCCATCTCTCTCGCTTGATTTTACAAACTGATTGATTCGTTTTAATGTTTTTTATCTTGTGTCTGCCAATAAAGATAATCATCACACGCCCTATCCGACCATAATTTTTTCATTCATCTACCTCTATTAACTCATGCTCCTGCCCTTTTCCTGCTTCCAACTGTGCAATTCCTCTGTCAAGCATTGCAAGATATTCGTTATTTCTCGCTGCTTTTTCAAGCTGATTATACTTATCAAGGCTCATTAAAACAATATTCTTTTCATTTTTCCTTGTAACAATCACTGTTTCCTGAAAATCTGTAGCTTTGTCACAATAATCTTTTAAGTTGTTTCTGATTGTTGAATAATTTACTGCTATCATTTCTATCCCTCATTTCTGTATTGTTCAATTTATTGTACTATTTCTTGTACAACTATCATACCATATTATTATATGGTCCTATGTCAAGAAAAAGTACAAGTTAAACATGAACTTTTCACC
>NZ_QUEB01000024.1:0-228 GCF_003477845.1 Clostridium sp. AF34-13 | reverse complement strand
GTCCTATGTCAAGAAAAAGTACAAGTTAAACATGAACTTTTCACCTCAATAATCCGTTTTATGCCACATTTATTTCCATTTGTCTTAATTTTATCCAGTATTTCTTTTCATACTCATTAGGTGATACATAATCACAGTGACTGTGAATTCTCACGGTATTATAAAATGCTTCTATATATTTAAAAATAAGTTTATATGCATGATTATAGTCTGTTATCTTAAATCTGT
>NZ_QUEB01000023.1:0-35254 GCF_003477845.1 Clostridium sp. AF34-13 | reverse complement strand
ACAGAACAGGTAATTGTGCCAGAAAGTGCAGTTGCCTGTTTTGGAGGGATTTTATAGTAAATTAAGTATTTTGCAACAATTTGCAATAATTTCTTTCTTATAAGATGAAGCATACAATAAGAAAGTGATTATCAGTGTAAAATGTTACAAAAACAATGTAAATTTTTACAAGTAAGCCGAAATATTGAAAAAATATGTTAATATATTTCAAGGTTCTAAAGTAAATCAAGCATAAAAACAGGCTTTTTACTTATACGAACCCATTTCTTACAAAAATCTTACAATATATTAAAATTGTTGCAAAAATGTTAAATGCATAGTATAATGATATTGTGAGTATAACTGATGACAGTTTTTCAGCCATGCTTACAAAGACAAACGTATAAAGGGAAAAACGAAATGGGAGGTACATATTTTATGGAAAAAACAATGTTACGCAGAGTTATGGTAGGTCTTACAATTCTAGTGATTGCTCTTGGAGTTGCCAATGTTGTCAGGGCAAATGTTTCATCAAAAGGAAGCTGTTCATTTAAAAGCAGCGTTTCGGCTGCCGAGATTTCAGAGTAAGTTTTGCAACGAAAAATATGCCTGTTGAGTGAAAAAAGATGATTGTATAGCTGATAGAGGCATTGCAAGTGTGAATGGCAGCAAGGTTGAGTTGCGTTACCGTGATTGTGCGTATGGGAAAGAGGAAACATGAAAAGATATTTTAGTATTATAGCAATTATGGCACTTGTGGTATGTATGTTTGCAGGATGTGGTTCTAAAAAGAGTAACACATCATCAAATGCAAATTCAGGTACATCATCTTCAGAGAGTGCAAAGCAGGAGGAAACAGCAGTTCCTGAGAGCACAGAAAGTACAGATGCAGGCTCGGATATTTCTTCGTCAGATGATACAAAGCAGCTTTCAGGCAAGCATCATGTTGTTATAAAAGTTAAGAAATATGGAAATATTAAAGTTGAACTTGATGCAGATACAGCACCTATATCGGTTACGAACTTTGTAAACCTTGCTAAGAAAGGTTTTTATGATGGTCTTACATTTCACCGTATCATAGATGGATTTATGATTCAGGGTGGCGATCCGAGCGGAGATGGAACAGGCGGTTCTGATGAAACTATTAAAGGTGAGTTTAGTGATAATGGTGTTGAGAATAATATATCCCATGTGAGAGGAACTATCTCTATGGCACGCTCATCTGAAAATGACAGTGCAAGCTCACAGTTCTTTATCGTACAGTCAGACAGCACATATCTTGACGGTCAGTATGCCGGATTTGGAAAAGTTACAAGTGGGATGGATATAGTGGACAAGATATGCAAGGATACTCCGGTCACAGATTCAAACGGCACGGTTGAAAAGGAAAATCAGCCTGTTATTGAAAAGATTACGGTTAAGGACTGATGCTTAAAATAAGGCATATTTATACATATTGTATTGTAGGTATGATGCAGGAGCAGATAGCAATGCAGCAAATTGCAGTATCAGTTGCCTGTCACACAGTAAATAAGTAATGATGTTAAGTTGCCGGGGGCATTTATATGTACCCGGCAATAAATATATTAACACTATCAGGGAAGCGGAAGAGTGTATCGTGAATATCTGTTTGGTGAAAGGGGGAGATTGCTTGTTTAAAAGACCTGTAAATGGGAAAAAAGCGACAACGATTCCCTTAAAAAAAGCTGTTGTGTTTGAAAAAGATATATACAGAAAACCGGATATGATAGGAGTTTCAAAAGTTTCGTTGAAAAGCAGCACAAAAAATGCTAAAATAAAAACAGCGAGCGTTTTTGGTGTAGATATAAAGCCGGAGCGTATCGAGAGTGTAAAAGATGATATTACTTTAGACAGACTGTTTGAAATACAGGGGGAGAAAATTGATAAGCGGAGTTGAAGGATTAAAGATTAAACCATTGACGACCTTTAAAAATGATGGAGTTAAGCGTCACAGTGGGATTGAGAGTTTTAGCACTGTACTTAAGTCAAGCGAAAAGAAAGCTGATGCGTCTGACAAAGTACAGGAAAATAGTGATAAGACAGATACGGAGTCATCGTCAAAAAACAGTGCCACGCAGGGTACGGACACGGCTTCGGGCAATAAGATATTATACACAAATGCTACGACCGGTGAGACATATACATATACGGATGTGGCAGATGATGACAATACAAAAACATCATCGACAAGTAAGAGTTCAAATACTACAACCGTTGACTCGATGAAAAAGACAAAGTATGATGCCATATTTAAAAAGGCTGCAAAAAAGTACGGAGTGTCGGAGAGTCTGCTTAAAGCGGTTGCGAAAGCCGAGTCTGGTTTTAATCCAAATGATGTATCAAGTGCCGGGGCAGTAGGCGTTATGCAGCTTATGCCATCTACAGCTAAGGAGCTTGGAGTCAAAAATCCTTACGATGCCGAGCAGAATATAATGGGAGGGGCAAAGCTTATAGCAGCCCATTTGAAGAAATTTAACGGAAATGTCAGGTATGCACTGGCTGCATATAATGCGGGAAGCGGTGCAGTTAAGAGGTACGGCGGAGTTCCTTCATATTGTAAGACATATGTAAACCGTGTACTGAGTTATAAAAAAGCATATGAAACAGCAAATGCAGTAGGTTGATTGAAAACCTGCTGCATTTTTTGTGATGATAATTCCAAAAACCGGATGCTTTGCATCTGCCGTGTTTTGTGTCTGATAATTTATGATATATTATTTTGCGGATGGTCACTATATTATATATATCAGTAATTTATCCTAAGTCCTTTCGGATAGTGATTTTTTATTGTTCCGTTTGTAATCTTGCCCCATCCGAGAGAAAGACCATTGTAACATACAAGGATAAAACCCTTAGAAGTGGAAAGTCTCTCATCGGAAGTTTGTAAAACATCACCATGCAGATATTTTTCGGCTTCTTCTAATGAACATTCGTAATACTGTTTTACATCGTCTGGTTTAAGATATTTTGCAAATGCGTGTGCAGGCTCGAAGCGGTTCTTTTTCTTGGTTGCAATATGAAGTCCTGCTCTTACGAGTTTTATGCCTTTAAGTTCCGGCATCTGTTCCGGCACCATATAAAGTTCATCGCCGAAATATTCATAGCGTTTGTCCTCATAATCATTTGTTTCAGAAACAAATTCCGAGATAAAATCAATAAATTGTTTTCGCTCACTTTTAGAAAGGATATTTTTTCCGGAAGATTTCTTTTTCTTCTTCTGAATCGGAGGCTCTCCATCCTGTTTCTTTAATCTTACAGCAAAATGTCCCTCACCCCTGACTTTGTGCGGCCATAATCTTAGCGAACCGTGTATTGACTGTATCTCGTTGTCAGAAAGCGGCTTCATTTCGTCAGATATAAAATCGGGATTTCCGTCAGAAATATCAAGACTGAGTATGTCGTGATAATCTTCGACATGAAAATCAGGATATGTGCGTAAAAACCAAAGAAGAATTTCTTCGTCCTCAGCAGGTGCAAAAGTACAGGTGGAATATACCAGAACTCCTCCGGGTTTAAGCATTTTCTCTGCTTCTGTAAGTATTGACTTTTGTCTTTCAGCACATAAAGTGACATTTTCAGGAGTCCATTCTTTTATTGCCGTTTCGTCTTTTCTAAACATTCCTTCACCTGAGCATGGAGCATCCACCACAATCTTATCAAAAAAGCATGGAAAGAATTTTGCCATGTTTTCAGGTGTCTCATTGCATACAACAGCATTTGGTACACCGAGTCTTTCGATATTCTGCGAAAGGATTTTAGCACGCTGTGGGAAAATCTCGTTTGAGACGAGAAGCCCTTTATTGCCCAGCATACCGGCAATCTGTGTCGATTTACCGCCCGGTGCGGCACAGAGGTCACAAACTTTTGGAGGGGTGTCTCCTGTAAAAATAGTTGCATTATCATTTGGTGTGTTTTTATTATCATTATTAAGAAATGTCTGCCTGACATTAAGTGCCTTAGGCTCTGCGAGAAGTGCGGCAACAGCCATTGCACTTGGTTCCTGTATATAGTAAGCACCGGCTTCATGCAGTGCGTGTCTGCCGGGTTTTTCTTCAGGAACAGCATAAAACCCTTCTTTAGCCCAGGGAACAGGACTTAAAAAGAAGGGTAATGTTTCCTGAGACTCTATCTTTAACGGATTTATGCGAAGTCCGTAGGATTTGTCATCTGAATAGCTCTCAATAAATGCTTTAAAATCCTCCGGTTCAAGCAGCGATTTCATTCGTCTGGTAAATTCTTCAGGTAAATTCATATGTAAATCTCCATTTGAAATTTATATCGTGATGCAGTGAGGATTGCGAAAATTGCACAGCAATGAAGCAATCCGTGGCATTAGTTGGAGTCAGAATACCTTTTGACACCAACATCATCATATTAGAATATAAGTTAAATCAAGTCAGCAATATCAATGTTTTCTCCGGTGATGCCGATATGAGCACCGGCTTTAGCTTCTGCCGTATCTTTGTGTGCGATAAGCCATTTGTTTTTTGCCCAAAGGTAAGCATCTTCGGAATTTGCTTTTGTGATATTTGGCATATCAAAGTTAGTTTCTCGTGGGAGTACAATGGCAACCCTGAATCCCTCGCCTTTTTTTGCACTGCAAGGTGCATAGTGAAGCGTTGTTGAGTAAACTTCAACGGCAGTTCCCTTAGGACATAAGAAAGCCTCTGTCTTGCTTGAATCGATTATTCCGTTTTCAACATCCTGAAGCTTGGCAACGAGGAGAATTGCATCATCAGCGGCGATATTTATCTCGTTGTCTCTGTGATACTCAAAACAGTTTAATTTTGTGTTTGTACCATTGCAATAGCCGATTTCAATAGGCATACCACCGTAGCAGTTGTCACGGAGCTGTGCAAAAGCAGGTGTATCTTCAAGTGCTTTACAGGTAGGCTCATAGATTACTCCGTCAGCAGGTTTTTCAGTTTCGCTCTCAAGTCTTTCTAAAAGAAGTTTGTAATCGTAACCGTCTACGATTCGTCCATAAGGCTTAAAAGCATCATCTTTAACCGATTGAATTTTCATGATGTATTATCCTCCTAAAATATAATTGTTTTTTTGTCTTTTATAAAGATGTGAAACATCTGGATTTCAGAGTTATTATAGCACACAGTATATATCATGTCACTTTAAAAATACGAACTGCTATACTTGTTTTATAAGAGTTTTCAAGGTATAATCAAATTGAGATTTTGTTGTTTTGGTAAATATATTATAAAATATATAGGTATAGCATCAGGGTGTTTGACAGATAAAAACGGGAGGAATGTCTTATGAGAGTTGCACTTGCACAGACAGATATGGTATGGGAAGATAAAAAAGCATCTATACAAAAGGCAGAAAAGATGGTAAGCGAAGCTGCAAAATCAAAGGCAGATATCATAATTTTTCCTGAAATGAGTTTCACCGGATTTTCTATGAATCTTGAGAAAATAGGAGAAAAGAGAGATTGTTCAGAGACGGTTTCATGTATGAGCACTTTGTCAAAAAAATACAATATTGCCATAGGTTTTGGATGGGCATCACTTCCTGACAAAAAAGGCGGAAAAGGGAAAAATATATTTTCGGTTACGGACAGAGAGGGAAAATTAATCGCAGAATATGAAAAGATACACCCGTTTACATATGGCGGCGAAAGTCGGGTATATGAGGGCGGTGAAAAATTAGTTTCTTTTTCGTTTAAAGGGCATAATATAAGCTTGTTTGTATGCTATGACCTGAGATTTCCGGAAGTATTTCAGGCAGCAGCAAAAAAGTCTGATGTGATGTTTGTAATCGCACAGTGGCCGGAGACAAGGAGTATTCACTGGCAGACTCTTCTCAGGGCAAGGGCAATAGAGACGCAGTCATATATTGTAGGGGTCAACAGCTTTGGTGTCAGGGACGGACTTGGCTACAGCGGTGACAGCATGGCTATAGATTCTATCGGAAATATTCTTGGACAACTGTCAGGCAGAGAGGGTATGCTTATATGTGATATTGATGACAGAGCGTGGGAACTCAGAAATAAATTTGCGATAGGTAAGGACCGAAGAGAGAATCTTTATTACAGGTTATTGGAGGAGTAAGATGAGACAATATGAATTGACGATAAGAATCGCACAGATTCATCATTTGATAGAGGTGCGTAAATATAAAAAAGCACTTGCGGTTGTAAAGACGCTTGATATGCGTCAGGTAAAAGGTATAAGTGATCTCAGTGCTATTGCTGAGGTTTATACAAAAACAGAACAATTTGATGCTGCAAAAAATACTTATTTAAGAATATATAAGAAAAGCCGCACAAGACGAGTTTTATACAGACTTATTTATCTTGCCATAAGAACAAATGCATTAGATGAAGCGGAGGGATATTATCAGGAATTTGTGGCAATGAGTTCGAGCCAGCGAGATTCACTTATTTTACGGTATCGTATAGATAAAGCTTCAGGGGCATCAGTCGGACAGCTTATCGGTATTCTTGAATCATTAAAAGAAGAGGAGTATATAGAAGAATGGGCATACGAACTTGCAAAACTTTATTTTAAAGCAGGAAGATTTGAAGAGTGCAGAAGTGAGTGCGAGGATATAAAACTCTGGTTTGGCAAAGGTGAGATAGTGGAAAGGGCAAAACGCCTTATTGCCAGTATAGATAATGATGAACAGATTGCTTATGTTGACGATAGAGATTATACAATACAAAAAGAAGTGCCAAACCCTGAGGATACCGGCTCACTTCCGGATCTTAGTGAATATGTGGAATCTGAAAGTGTGATACAAAGGCGTGAAAATTCAATCGGAGACAAGGTTAAAAAGGCATTAAAAACAACCTTTGAGGATGATGAGGATAAATTTGATGATACATTTGCCGATTATTATGAGGATGAGGACGAAAGTTCAGAGTACGGCAGAGACGAGGCTGTAGATGAATTGCTAAATATGGGTGGAGATAATAATTCAGAGAAAAGTTCCGGGGATAAAATGGAAAGCCTTACAAAAGAAGAATATGATGCTTTGCTAAATTCAGAAATATCAGAACAGTCTTATAATGATGAGCAGTCTGAGTATGAAAATGAATTATATGATTATAGAGAAGATGAGGAAGAAGAGTTCGATGGTGCACAGATGGCAAGAAAAGCCATAGATGGTCTTCAGAAATTGTCGGGGCGTTGGAAACATCAGGCTGCAAAGGAGCAACATACGAGTGAGCAGTCTGAGTATGAAGAAGATTCTGTAGATGACAATAAAAAGCAGCCACATAAAAAAAACAGAAATCCGCAGATGGAAAAGAAACAGGCATATGCGGAGGAAAAGGCTCAGTACGAGCATCATTCACAGTCGGGCACGGGCATTACACAGGATCTTTCAAAGGAAATATCTGCCATATACGAGGCAGAGCGCAGGGAACAGTTGAAAGTTCATTCTGTTGTAATGGAAGATGACTTTGATAATGGAAATCATGATTTGATTCAGCAAAATACAGAAAATGGTGAAGCTGCATCGTCAGAAATTCCGGAAGATATTCAAGAGTCAGAAGAAAATGTCGTTATTTCAAGACAGGATGCGATGACTCCGGCTGATTTGGAAGAAATAAAAAACGATATAAAAGATATAACAGGCAATATTTTTGGAGAGAAAAAGAAAAGACGCATTATTGATTCGGTTGCTGATGACTGGGGACACACGAAACCTATAAATGAGATCGTAAGCAAAGTGCGTGAGACGGAAATGCAGCAGGATAATGATAGTCTGTCAGATGAAAGTGTTAAAAAGAATGTAGAATATAGTGAAAAATCTGATATAAAATCTGTGTTAGACAACGGAGCAGAGCCGGAAATAAACATTAATGGAAAATCAGAGTGTATTCAAAAGAATGATGAAAATAAATCAGAGATGCAGCCTGGTGTTAATAATGAAATAAAGTCTGAAACAGAGATAAAATTAGAAAAAGCAGCTAAATTATTTGGAATAAATACAAGTGAATTAAAGAAGGAGGAGACAAACATGGATGATTATTCAACACCGGAAGATGAACTACCTACAACTAGGGCATTACATAAGACATTTAAGGATGTGCTGACACTTATAAACGGAGAGAAGGATCCGTCACATTTTGTTTTGATTGGAGAGGATACAGATAAGATAATAGCAGTTTCTAAAAAAATCGTAAAGGTGCTTAAGGCAAATGGTTTTTTGAGCAAAGGAAGAATAGGCTGTATTCAGGCTAAGCAGTTAAATCAAATGGATTTTGATGCCTGCCGGGATCAGCTTAAAGGAAGCTGCCTGCTTGTAGATGGTGCTGCAGATCTTTATTTTCCTACTATCACAAAGATTTTTGAGCTTATGGATGAATTTTATGGAGATTTTATTGTAATACTTGCAGATGAGGGAAATACACTTGACCAGATGTTCAGGTTTGCACCTGCACTTGCAAAAAAATTCAAATATGTAATAGATATAAACAGATATACGGCAGAAGATTTGGATTAAGTCAGAAAAGGAGGCGGGGATTGTATGCCGCTTGGTTCAGAGAAAGTAGTAAATGTCATAGGACATATAAATCCGGACACGGATTCTATTTGTTCAGCCATCGCTTATGCGAGGCTTAAGAGAGAGGTGACCGGTGAAAACTATGTTGCTAAGAGAGCAGGTCAGATAAATGCAGAGACAAGATTTGTACTTAAGCGATTTGGAATACTTCCACCTGATTATATGAATGATGTAAGACCTCAGGTTATCGACATTGATGTGGGACGCGTAAAAGGTGTCGGTGAAGACATTTCATTAAAAAAAGCGTGGGAACTTATGAGGGAAGATGCACTTCAGACACTTCCGATAGTAGATGAAAACGAGTTTTTAAAGGGACTTATCACAATCGAGGATATAGCAAAATCATACATGGATGTTTACGACAGCCGTATTATTGCAAATGCGGGAACTCCATTTAGGAATATTGTTGAGACACTTGGTGGAGAGATGATATCAGGAGAGCCTGATGAGACGATAAAATCAGGCAAATGTCTTATCGCAGCAGCAAATCCGGATCTTATGGAAAGCTATATTGAAAAAGGAGATATAGTGATTTTGGGAAACAGGTATGAATCGCAGCTCTGTGCCATTGAGATGGGTGCAAAATGTATAATAGTTTGCGATGGTGCTCCGGTATCGTTTACAATAACAAAACTTGCACAGGACAAGGGCTGTTTTATAATTAAGACACCATATGATACATTTACGGCATCAAGACTTATTAATCAGAGCATACCGATAAGGTTTTTTATGAAAAGTGAAAATCTTATAACCTTTGGACTTGGTGAATTTCTTGATGATATACGAGATGTTATGGCAAAAAAAAGATACAGGGATTTTCCAATACTTGATTGGAATGGCAGATACTTTGGGATGATTTCCAGACGAAGACTTCTTGGTGCGAGAAAGAAAAAGCTTATTCTTGTGGATCACAATGAGCCGTCACAGGCAGTAGATGGTATAGAAGATGCTGAACTTTTAGAGATAATAGACCATCATCGAATAGGAAGTATCGAAACAATGGGTCCGGTATTCTTCAGAAATCAGCCGCTTGGATGTACAGCTACCATTATATATCAGATGTACAAAGAAAATAAGGTGGATGTGACACCTGAAATTGCGGGACTTCTATGTTCAGCGATATTGTCAGATACGCTTGTCTACAGGTCACCTACCTGCACTGAGACAGACAAGGCGGCAGCAGAAGAACTTGCAGCTATAGCAGGAATAAAAACACAAGATTATGCTATGGAAATGTTTGCGGCAGGAAGTGATTTGTCATCAAAATCTCCGGAAGAGATATTTTATCAGGATTTCAAAAAATTTGTTGTGGGAGAGCAGACATTTGGCGTAGGTCAGATAACAGCGATGACTGGCAGGGAACTCACAGCAATAAAAGAAAAACTTATACCATATATGCAAAAAGCAATGGCAGCTCATGAAGTATCAATGCTGTTTTTTATGCTTACTGATATATTACAGGCAAGTACAGAACTTTTATATTATGGAAGTGGTGCGAGAGAACTTGCACTTGAGGCATTTCATTTGCCGAAAGATACAGAAACGATAATTCTTAAAAATACGGTATCTAGAAAGAAGCAGATAATACCGGCGATGATGATGGCATTGCAGGAAGAGTGATAAAAAAGACAAATAGAAAGAGATAAGTCTATTGACATGAAAGTTGATTTTCAAGGAATGATATAAAGCAGCAAAAACCATATAAAAAATACCCCCATAAACTTATATTTTGATGTAAGCTTATGGGGGTAAATTGTTTTATAAAACACATTTTAGGAAGTGTGACTATTTAGCTTCATTCATCTCAGTATATCCATCCGGAATCTTAATTCCTAAAGTGTCGCAGTTTTCTTTGTTGTAAAGTTTTGTCGGATTTTTGTCTGTCTCGATAGCCATTTTTCCGGGATCAGCACCCTCTTTAAGAATTTTATAAGCCATCTCACCTGTCTGGTAACCAAGGTTGTAGTAACTGATGGAAAGAGCAGTGACTCCGGCTTCACAAATTCCTTTTTCTCCTGCAAATACAGGAATGCCGGCAGGAATAACAACATTTTTGACGGTTTCAATACCAGAAGCCATAGTGTTGTCTGTTGGAATGTAGATAGCATCAACTTCGGAACAGGCTGTCTGAGTAACAGACTGTATCTCGTTTGAGTCAGATGCAGTATATTCTTTATATTCGATTTTATCTTTCTTAAGTTCATCTTCCATAAGTTTGGCCTGATATGCTGAGTTTGGTTCAGATGAACAGAAAAGAATACCGACTTTTTTGACATCAGGTTTGATTTCAAGAATCATGTCCTCCTGCTTGTCGATAGGAGCAAGGTCTGCAGTTCCGGTAACATTTGTGCCGGATGTACCTTTCCAGTCTTTGATGTTAAGTGCAGTGCCATAATCAGTAACAGAAGTGCCCACGATTGGAATTTCATTTGTTGCTGAAACAGCGGCCTGTAAAGCACCTGTTGCGTTTGCCATGATAAGATCTACTCCGTTTGTGACGAAACCGTTGCAAATTGTAGAGCAGTTAGTTGACTCGCCCTGTGCGTTCTGTTCGTCAAATTCAACATTGTCTTTTCCAAGCTTGTCCGTAAGTGCTTTTTTAAAGCCCTTAGTTGCGGCATCAAGAGCATTATGCTCCACAAGCTGACAGATGCCGATTTTGTATGTTTTTTTGCCTGAACTGTCAGAACCTGATTTGCCATTTGAACTTCCGCAGGCTGTAAGACTTGCTGCCAGTGCGGTAACAGTAAGTAAAGATACTATTTTTTTAGATAATTTCATAATGTCCTCCTTTTTGATTGCAATGGAAATATTATAAGGCAAGAGGGGGTGCAAAGTCAAATTGATGGGAAATTATGCAACAAAGGCTGCTAAAGTAACTTTATAAAAAACACATAAACCGATAAATGGTGTATTTTTGGGGAATATTTGGGGTAATATTTTATATAAAATTATGGTATAAAAGTGTAAAATGAATGCATTAAGAACTGAAAGTGATAGATGTATATTAAATATTGGTTTGCCAATATAGACAAAACTAACAAATTACATATTGAGAATGGAGATTGATATGTCTAATAAAAAGATAAAAAATCCTTTATGGGACAATGAACTTAATATAGAAAAAAGACTTGATTTTCTAATTAACAGCCTTACTTTAGATGAGAAGATAAGTTGCATGAGCAATGCTAATCCTGATATTGACAGACTTGGTATCAGGGCTTTCAATATAGGCGGCGAGGGTGCACACGGAGTGCAGGCGAGACACGATCAGGGATGGGATTTGAGCGAGCCTGATTTTACAACAATTTTTCCTAATCCAATCGGGATGAGCAGGTCATGGGACAAGGATATGCTTAAAAAGTCGGGTGAAGTAGTAGGAATTGAAGCAAGAGGTCTTTTTGCTGCAGGAAAGAGTGGAAGTCTTTCGGTGTGGGCACCTACGGTTGATATGGAGCGTGATCCGAGGTGGGGAAGAAATGAGGAGGCATATGGAGAAGACCCTTATCTGACAGGGAGACTTGCAGGTGCATATGTTGAGGGAATGCAGGGAGATGACGATTTCTATCTGAGATGTGCTGCGACTTTAAAACATTTTTATGCTAATAATGTTGAGGAGGACAGGACATTTACTTCATCGTCAATAGATCCAAGAAATAAACACGAATATTATCATGAGCCTTTCAGAAGAATTATAAAAGAGCATGGTGCGGAAGCTATGATGACGGCATATAACGAGATAAACGGTGTACCATGTATGGTTATGCGTGATATTAAGGATTATGCAAAAGACAGGTGGGGACTTCATCATGTGGTGACGGATGGTGGTGATGTGCTTCAGACGGTAAACCAGCATGAGTATTTTGGCACGGATGCACAGACTGTGGCAGCAGGAATTAAAGCAGGTGTTGACAGTTTTTCTGATAACAGGGAAAAGATGGAGGATGCAGTAAGAGAAGCATATGCCCTCGGTCTGATTGAAATGAAAGATATAGACGAGGCGGTCAGAAATCGTTTTGGCACAATGATAAGGCTTGGACTCTTTGATGCCTACGGTGACAATCCATATTCGCAGATTACTATTGAAGATGTCAGTACAAAGAAAAATCAGGAAACTGCACTGAAGATGGGACAGGAGTCGGTTGTACTTCTTGAAAATAAAAATGGTCTGCTGCCTATTGATAAAAGAGATGCGATTGGAAATATAGGTGTAATCGGACCTCTTGCAGATGTGTGGCAGCTTGACTGGTATTCCGGACTTCCACCATATTATGTGACGGGACTTGATGGAATAAAAAAATATACGGACACTTCTTTTGAAAAAGGATTGTGCAGATTTAAGATAAAGGCAGACGGAAAATATCTCGGACTGGACAAAGAGGACAGACTTGTCATTGTAGATGAAAAAAATGCTGAAATATTTGAAGTTGAACAATGGGATAAAAAGCAGTTTACCCTGAAAAGCTGTTCAAAAGGAAAATTTTTGTCGGTGAGGGATGATATTAATGGCGGTGAAAGTGGAGATATATGTGCCTGTAAAGAGAGAGCGTTTGGCTGGTTCGTAAAAGAAGCTTTTAAAATATCAGAATCTGATGGAGAACTTTCAAAAAAAGAAGCGGAGGAGACAAAGGTTTCACAAAATGAGAACAGACAGATTATTTTTAACAGTTCTGTTTCGTGTGGAGTGACAAGCTGGAATGATGAGACATTATATATAGATGAAAATGGAAAACTATGCGTGGAAAGTGCATTACAAAAAACAGAAAAATGCGATGGCTGTGAAACAGTAAGCCATTTTGACTTTGAACTTGTTTCGGATGGTATTGAAAAAGCGATAAAACTTGCAAAAAAAGTAAAATATCCGATACTTTTCCTCGGAGGAGATCCAATGATTACCTGTAAAGAGGATGTAGACAGAGAGGATATTGATTTTCCGGCATATCAGCAGGAGCTTCTTGAAGCGGTATATGAAGCCAATCAAAATGTCATTATAGTGCTTATAAGTAATGTCGCATTTGATATATCATGGGCAAAAGAGCATATCAAATCAATATTATTATCGGCGTCAGGATGTATGGAACTTGGAACAGCTATAGCTGACAATATTTTTGGAAAGGTAAGTCCGGCGGGAAGACTCAGTACGACATGGTATAAGGAGCTTGCAAAACTTCCGCCTAAAGAAGATTACGATATAATAGCTCATCCGAGAACTTATGCTTATTATGACGATGAAGTGCTTTACCCTTTTGGATATGGAAAAACATATTCCGAGGTGAGATACCTTGACATGACGGCAGAAATAAAAGATTACACAAAGATTGCAGTGACCGTTGAAGTCGAAAATACTGGGAAATATGTGACGGATGAGGTTGTACAGATTTATGTGACGAAGAAAGGCTCGGCAGTTAAGAGGGCAATAAGAGAATTAAAGGCATTTGAGCGAGTAAAAGAGCTTGCATCTGGAGAGAGAAGAACAGTCAGGCTTGAAATAAAAATAGGCGACCTCAAATATTATGATGTGGCTGATGAAAGATTTATCCTTGAAGACGGAGAATATGAAATTCAGGCAGGTTCGTCAAGCCGTGATATTTATTTAAAAAAATCTGTAAATATAAAAGGAACGGCAAGAAGTTCAAGAGATGCATGGCAGACGATAAAAGCAAACCATTATGATAAATATGAGAATATTTATCTGTATGAGGGAATAAACGGATTTGATGCAGTATGCACACTGGATAATAAAACGGATGGTGAAATTTCATATAGAAATGTGTGTGTTAAGAAAGCCTGTTCGTTTAAGCCGGAGAAATATTCTCTCGAAATACTGGCATCTATAGAGGATGATGGTGTGGTCGAAGCTTTTGCAAATGATGAAAAAATCGGATGCTTTGTAAAAGGACAGACAAAAACCACTGATATACACAGCGAAATAGGTACAGCGGCATTCAGGACGGACAAAAAGATGCCGTGGGCAGCATTTGGAAGAAAAACGGACTTTAAGAAATATGATATAGAACTCGATGGCAATAAGATTCCTGATGGGGAGTTTGAGTTAAAACTTAAAATGAGAGGATATATAAGGGTTTGTAGTTTTAAGATGATCTGAAGTTGTTAGACGCTGATTCGCAGCTTATGTTTACTTCATATATTTGAAAGGCTATTCCGCCAAATATCTTTTTATGGTGGAACTGTTACAAATTTTTTAGTTTTTTGTAAAAAAAGATTTTTACATTTTGATTTTATATGTTATACTATGGGTAGCGGCTTCATGCGGAACGGAAAATGTCGTGTTTATCGAGTGACATGAGTACAGTCCTTGATTTGAGGAGTGTGCCGTTTCCTGCCTGGCAGGAGATACAGATATATCTGACATGAAGTCAGTTTTGTGCCGGATTTTCATTTTGAAATGATGGCGGTTGCAATGCGATTTATATCGCAGACAATTATTTATTCATATTTAGGAGGTAACTTTACAATGGCAAACAAATGGGTATATATGTTTAGCGAAGGCGACATGACCATGCGTAACTTACTCGGTGGTAAGGGTGCTAACCTTGCAGAGATGACAAATATCGGTCTTCCTGTACCACAGGGATTTACAGTAACTACAGAAGCTTGTACACAGTACTATGAAGATGGACGTCAGATTAACGACGAGATCATGGCTCAGATCATGGATGGCGTTAAAAAGATGGAAGAAATCAACGGAAAGAAATTCGGAGATTCTGAAAATCCATTATTAGTTTCAGTTCGTTCAGGTGCTCGTGCTTCAATGCCTGGTATGATGGATACAATCCTTAACCTCGGTTTGAATGACGATGTTGTAGCTACAATGATCAAAGGAAACCCGGACCCAACATTTGAGCGTTTCGTATATGACTCATACAGACGTTTTATCCAGATGTTCTCAGATGTAGTTATGGAAGTTGGTAAGAAATACTTCGAGCAGCTCATCGACAAGATGAAAGAAGAAAAAGGTGTTAAGTATGATGTAGATCTTACAGCACAGGATCTTAAGACTCTTGCAGAGCAGTTCAAGGCTGAGTACAAAAATCAGTTAGGAACAGACTTCCCTTCTGACCCTGTAGAGCAGATGAAACTTGCTGTAGAGGCTGTATTCCGTTCATGGGACAACCCTCGTGCAAACGTATATCGTCGTGACAACGACATCCCTTACTCATGGGGAACTGCAGTTAACGTAATGCCTATGGTATTCGGTAACTTAAACAATGAATCTGGTACAGGTGTTGCATTTACTCGTGACCCTGCAACAGGTGAGAACAAACTTATGGGTGAGTTCCTTATCAACGCACAGGGCGAGGACGTAGTTGCCGGTGTTCGTACACCAATGCCAATCGCTCAGATGGAGCAGGAATTCCCAGAAGCATATGCTGAGTTCGTTAAGGTTTGTGATACACTTGAAAATCACTACCACGATATGCAGGATATGGAGTTCACAGTTGAAAACAAGAAGCTTTATATGCTTCAGTGCCGTAACGGTAAGAGAACAGCTCCTGCTGCATTAAAGATTGCTTGTGACCTTGTTGATGAAGGACATAAGACAGAAGAAGAAGCAGTTGCTATGATCGATCCTCGTAACCTTGATACACTTCTTCACCCACAGTTCGATGCTGCTGAGTTAAAGAAAGCTACTCCAATCGGAAAAGGACTTGGTGCTTCTCCTGGAGCTGCTTGCGGTAAAGTCGTATTCACAGCAGAAGATGCTGTAGAGTGGGCTGAGCGTGGTGAGAAAGTTGTACTTGTTCGTCTTGAGACATCTCCGGAAGATATTACAGGTATGAAGAGTGCACAGGGTATCCTCACAGTTCGTGGTGGTATGACATCTCACGCAGCCGTAGTTGCTCGTGGTATGGGTACTTGCTGTGTATCAGGATGTGGCGACATCGTTATGGACGAAGAGAACAAGAAATTTGAATTAGCAGGAAAGACATATACAGAGGGTTCTGAGATTTCTATTGATGGTACAACAGGTAACATCTATGACGGTCTTATCCCAACTGTAGATGCAACAATTGCCGGTGAGTTCGGACGTGTTATGGCTTGGGCTGACAAGTACAGAACACTTAAAGTTCGTACAAACGCTGATACTCCTGCAGATGCTAAGAAAGCTCGTGAGCTTGGTGCTGAAGGTATCGGACTTTGCCGTACAGAGCATATGTTCTTTGAGGAAGACAGAATTGCTGCATTCCGTGAGATGATTTGCTCAGATACAGTAGAAGAAAGAGAAGAAGCACTTGCTAAGATTCTTCCTTACCAGCAGGGAGACTTCGAGGCTCTCTATGAGGCACTTGAAGGAAATCCTGTAACAATCCGTTTCTTAGACCCACCACTTCATGAGTTCGTTCCTACAGAGGAAGCTGACATCGAGAAGTTAGCAAAGGCTAAGAATAAGAGCGTAGAAGAAATCAAAGCTATCATTGATTCACTTCACGAGTTCAACCCTATGATGGGACATCGTGGATGCCGTCTTGCAGTAACATATCCTGAAATTGCTAAGATGCAGACAGCAGCAGTTATCCGTGCAGCAATCAATGTAAAGAAGAAACATCCAGACTGGACAGTAGAGCCTGAAATCATGATTCCACTTGTTGGAGAGGTTAAAGAGCTTAAGTATGTCAAGAAGGTTGTTGTTGAGACAGCAGACGCTGAAATCGCAGCAGCAGGCATCGATATGAAGTACGAAGTTGGTACAATGATCGAGATTCCAAGAGCTGCACTTACAGCTGATGAGATTGCTAAAGAGGCTGAGTTCTTCTGCTTCGGTACAAACGACTTAACACAGATGACATTCGGTTTCTCTCGTGATGATGCAGGTAAGTTCCTTGATGCTTACTATGATGCTAAGATTTTCGAGAGCGATCCATTTGCAAAACTTGACCAGACAGGTGTTGGTCAGCTTATGGAAATGGCTGTAGAAAAAGGAAAGAAAGTTCGTCCATCACTTCACTGCGGTATCTGTGGTGAGCACGGTGGAGATCCTTCATCAGTTGAGTTCTGCCATAAGATTGGTCTTGACTATGTGTCATGCTCACCATTCCGTGTGCCTATCGCAAGACTTGCAGCAGCACAGGCAGCTATCGCTGAGAAAGCAGCTAAATAATTATAGCTGAAAAAGTAGATTTTCGTAGAGATATTCTACAAAATATAGTGATTAAACAACATAGACCGTCAATGCACTAAGATTAGTGTGCTGGCGGTCTTTTTATTTTCAGGGATAAGTATTTTGGGGAGGAGTGTATGAAAACTGACTGATTACAGTATTGATGTGTTTAGCAATTATAAAAATAGGTATTTGATACTATTTTTTTGAAATATTGATAAGTTGTAAAAATTGTGGAGTTTTTTGGATTATAGTATTTGCACATAAGATTAATTCGTGCTTATATTATAATCCATTATTGTTTTTAAGAGATAATTATTCATTTTTTCAAGGGGAATAGATAGTTTCATGTTAATGTCTTTGTCTGCCAGAAGTGCAACAGCAAAAAGATTTGCTTCAAATTCAATATTAGTCATAACATTAGAACTTGTCGTGGCAAAATAATTTATGCACTGTTCATGTAATAACGCATGACCCAGTTCATGTGCACATAATATTTTTTTAGCTTTTTCACTGTATTTGTTATTGATTGATATTGTAGTTGGGTATCCTGGCATTTTAATAGTATGTGCAGTAAAATCTTTTACGCATGAATTTGTATGAATTACTGAAATACCAAGTCGTGTGGCTATTTCGTATGGGTCATTGATTTTCCAATTTTTCTTGATTGACCTAGCCATTTCAATTATATCCTGTGCTTTCATAAATCCCCCTGTGTTTATATTTTTTATATTTATAGCTTGCTATTTGAGAATAAGCCACGAATGGTGGTGGCACAGGGAGGAATAAATAAACTGAGGGAAAATGTTGATACGCTGTTGGTTATTCCTAATGAAAAGCTTCTTTCTATTTCGGAAAAGTCCCTCACATTATGTGATGCGTTTGAATTGGCGGACTCTGTATTGAAAGATACAATTTGTGGAATTTCAAATATTGTTTATAATTGTGGAAATATTAATATTGATTATAACGATGTTAAAACAACCTTAGAAAATAAGGGAAAAGGTCATTTTGGAATAGGAACTGTTGAACATGACGGGGCAATTATAGAAGCAGTAAAACAGGCGGTAAACTGTCCGTTGCTGGAGACAGATATTGCAGGAGCAGAAAATATTTTGATAAATACAAGCGGACAGATTTGCCTTAAAGATTTAGACGATGCTCTGAATTATATAAGAGAACTTGCAGGAGAAGAAGTAAACATTATATGGGGAACAGTGTCAGAAGAAGAGAGTGATAAAATTGTTGTATCACTTTTTGCAACAGGTATGCCGGAAAAGGAAGTAAGACATACGGCATTAGGAGAGCACATGGATAATCCGAACCGTAACAATATCGCACCTAAAAGAGATGATACGGAAGTTATACAGATACCGCCTTTTTTAAAAAGACATTCAATCAGATAAAAGAGAGGGAAAATAGACGGAAAGCTGCTCTGTTACTGTTTGTATATTAAGTATAAATAGTAGAATTTTGAATATTTTAATATTGTCAAAGAAGCAGCAGAACTGATTGCAAATATAAAGTTGATACAAATTTTCTCATTGAAACAAAATGCCTGTTAGAATATAATGTGAAATATAATACTTTGTCAAGTTATAGTAATGAAAGTAAAGAAGATATAATAAACATAATCTGTTAGCTTGGCATAAAATTGAAGTTGTATAATTAACAAATAAACTGTGGAGGATGAAAATGATAACAGGCGAACTTAAGAATAAAATAGATAAAATATGGGAGATATTTTGGACGGGTGGTATTACAAATCCGCTTGATGTTATTGAGCAATTTACATATCTGTTGTTTATAAAGCAGTTGGATGATGTAGAGACAACTAAGGAAAATGAGGCAAATTTTCTGGGATTTGAATATGAGTCCATGTTTCCGGGGGATTGCCAGAAATACAGGTGGAGCAAGTTTAAAAATTTAGGCTCTGCCGATGAAATGTATGACCTTGTGTTGAACGGTGTATTTCCGTTTATTAAAAATCTGCATCAGGATGGCGAGTCGGCATATTCTAAATATATGGGTGATGCAATATTCAAGATACCGACGGCGGCAATGCTTTCAAAAATCGTTGATGGAATTGACAATCTCGGAATTGGTGACGAAAAAGATACCGACACTGACTCAAAGGGAGATTTATATGAGTATCTTTTGTCAAAAGTTGCAACGGCAGGAACTAACGGACAGTTTAGAACTCCGCGTCATATAATTAAGATGATGGTGGAATTAGTACAGCCAAATCCGGATGATGTGATAATCGACCCGGCAATGGGTTCAGCAGGATTTTTGATAGAAGCACAGGAGTACCTGCGAAAGTATCATGAGGAGTCATTTTATGATGAAGCATTTAAGGAACATTTTGCTAATCATATGTTTTATGGAAATGACATGGATAGAACAATGCTCCGCATCGGAGCGATGAATATGCTTCTTCACGGAGTGGACAATCCTAATATTTCTTATAGGGATAGTTTATCCGAGCAAAATAAGGATGTTGAAAAGTATTCACTTGTACTGGCAAATCCACCATTTAAGGGAAGTTTGGATTATGAAGCTGTTTCGGCAGATTTGTTAAAGGTAACAAAAACAAAGAAAACAGAGTTATTATTTTTGGCATTGTTTTTGAGAATACTAAAAAAGGGCGGACGGGCAGCCGTTATCGTGCCGGATGGAGTGTTGTTTGGCAGCAGTAAAGCACATAAACAGATAAGAAAAGAAATTATAGAAAATAATAAACTGGATGCAGTTATCTCTATGCCAAGCGGTGTGTTTAAGCCATATGCAGGAGTGTCAACTGCGATATTGATATTTACAAAGACTGGTTCGGGCGGAACAGACAAAGTCTGGTTTTACGATATGAAAGCCGACGGTTACAGTCTTGACGATAAGAGACAGGAAGTGAGCGAAAATGACATTCCGGATATAATTGACAGATTTAAAAATCTTGAAGGGGAAACAGAGAGGGAGAGAACCGAGCGAAGTTTTATGGTTGACTTTGACGAAATAAAAGCTAATGGATATGACCTTTCCATCAATAAGTATAAGGAAATAGTGTATGAACCGGTTGAATATGAGCCGACGGATGTGATTTTTGGGAAAATTGAAAAGATAGAGAGTGAAATTCAGAAAGAAATGTCAGAATTGAAAAAGTTGTTAGAGTTGTGATGGAGGGGGGACGAATATGGACAAAGACCCATTTAGGGAATATACAAATATGCAGGACAGATAAGAGATTACAATGTTACAAAAAAGAATGGGTACTTGATGGTGCAACTGTTCAAAAAGGTATTCACGAAACTACTGAGTAACTTGAATTGTTTCTTAGAGATTTATTGTTGAATGAAAAAATAAACTTAATAATCGAAATTTGGAGGTAAAAAACATGAGGAAACTCGATAATTTTGTTGACATGATGACCGGACACTTTAATAACAAAGAGCAATTTGATAAGATGCAGAAAGAAGGTAAAATATATCCTTATGCAGAACACATTAATACAATCTGTAATGGAAAAATTTTGAACCTTCCTAAAGATTTTAATGGTAAATTTATTGTTGAGGAAAGCTACTATGAGACAAATGGGAAACGCCATGCTTCCCCGCATCTTTTCCTTATTACAGAGAGGGAAGATGGAATTGTACTGTCTTCTTATGAAATACCTGAAGGAGAAGATAAGAGTACATTTTCATATGGTTCTATGAAAAATGTTGATTACACTGAATTGAAAAAATCCGAAAAATTTACTCCTGTGCTCTATCATGAAAAGGATGGAATCTGGGAAGGAGGCAGTATAAGCCAGTTTACTCCGGTAATGATGTTTAAGCTATGGGAAAAGTTTTCCGATAGCTGCCTGGAAGTATCTGAAAGCATGGAAATTAACGGAAAAAGAACTTTTGGATATGATGAACCAATTATTTATAAGCGAGCGTAAAGCGAGGGATGCTTCTTGACTGAAAGTCAAGAAGATGAGGTATAGAAAGGCTGAATGATTTGATAAATTCGGATTTGTGAGGAGGATGAGGATGAAAAAAGTTAAAATAGGAGATGTCTGTGATATATTAAATGGATTTGCTTTTAAAAGTGATAAATATGTTGAGAAAGGTATTAGAATAATTAGAATAGCAAATGTTCAAAAAGGCTTTATTGAGGACAATGTGCCAACTTTTTATCCTATGGACTCGACTGGGTTAGAAAAGTATATGCTGAAAGAGGATGATTTGTTGATGTCATTGACAGGAAATGTAGGTAGAGTGGCATTATTACAAAAAGAAATGTTGCCTGCAGCGTTAAATCAGCGTGTAGCTTGTTTAAGACTAAAAACAGATAGAATTACAAAAGGATTTTTATTCCATATTTTAAACAGTGATTTTTTTGAGCAACAGTGTGTTCTGGCTTCTAATGGTGTAGCTCAGAAAAATATGAGCACAGAATGGCTTAAAGATTATGAAATTCCTTTATATTCAATTCAAGAGCAGATGAAGATAGCGGATATTCTTGATAAAACAAAAAGAATTATTGTTGCAAAAAATAATGAATTAAGAGCTTTAAATGAACTAATTAAAGCCCGATTTGTCGAGATGTTTGGGGATTGCAATAATCTGATTTCGATGGAAGATGTGTGCTCGATAATCACAGACGGAACACATCAGCCACCAAAGTTTAAAGAGAGTGGAATTCCATTTATCTTGGTTTCAAATCTTTCAAATAATACTATTACTTATAATACTGAAAAGTATATTAGTGAAGAAACATATAGTGCGTTATATAAAAGAACTCCTATTGAGATAGGCGATTTACTTTTATCTACGGTTGGTTCTTATGGACATCCAGCAGTTGTCACAGAGGATACAAGGTTTCTATTCCAAAGGCATATCGCTTATTTGAAACCTAAAAGAGAAATAGTAAATAGCTTCTATTTGCATAGTGCTTTGTTGGCACCTGATGGACAGAGACAAATAGAAGAAAAGATAAAAGGAATTGCGCAGAAAACGCTTAATCTTTCGGAGATAAGAAAGATTATGATACCTGTTCCTGAAATAGAAGAACAAAATGAATTTGCCGATTTTGTCAAAAGAATCGACAAATCAAAAGTTGCAATTCAAAAGTCATTAGATGAGACACAGATTTTGTTTGACTCATTGATGCAGAAATATTTTGGGTAAAAAATTGAAAGGAAACAGAACATATGATTTTATATCATGGAAGTAATGTGCAGGTGAGTACGCCTAAAATATTTGTTACAAATAGGATGCTTGACTTTGGTGCTGGTTTTTATACAACATCTAATAGACAGCAGGCTGTTAAATGGGCGAAAACACAGGCTATTCGACGAAGAAAAGGGAAGCCGATTGTTTCTATGTATGATTTTGATGAAGAAAAACTGGACGGAATGTCTGTTTGCAGATTTGAATCGGCTGATAAAGAGTGGTTAAATTTTGTTGCTGATAATCGGAAAGGAAAGTATATTGGTGAAAAATATGACTTGGTAATAGGACCGGTTGCAAATGATAATACTATGCCTGTTATAAGTAATTATATGTCTGGAATAATTGATGAAAAAACAGCATTGATTTTGTTAAAACCTCAAAAGCTTTCAGACCAATATGCTTTTTTAACAGAAAAAGGAATTTCAATATTAAGATTTTTGGGTGGTGAGAATGTATGACAAAAAGGACAGAACCATCAATTCTTCAAAATTTCGATACGGAAATTGCGGAGTTGATAGCAAAAAATCGTGGAATTTCCATAATGGATGCTCTTAGGATATTTCTTGCATCTAAAACGCATGAAATGTTAGAGAATGACGAAATGAAATTGTGGTATTTTAGTCCGTTGGCGGTTTTTGATATGTGGGAAAATGAAGAAGCAACAGGAGATCCGGGAAATTCTTTATATTTGCGAGGTGATGAGATTGAGTAAAGAATTTAGATTTTTTACATTTTTAATTGAAAGCTATGCAAGGGAAAAAAATATGTCGGCATCAGATGTTTTGAAAATATTAGATGAAAAAAATCTTACCGATTTTATTTTTAATATGTATGAAATATATCATGTAGAAGCCATAGAAAACGCATATATGGACATTGACAGTCTTATTAAAACAGGAAAAACAGCATGGTAGTCATGATAAAATTTGGTTAATTAATATATGAACATAATATAATTAGTCAAAAAATTATTGATTGACCGAGCTGAAAGTCAAGAAGATGAGACATAGAAATACTGAAAACTCGGTAAGTTTGGATTTTTTATAAATTTCATAAAGCAAGAAATTTTTCTTGTAATTTATTGCTATTGCAAATGCAGGTGTAGGATGTTGGTATCTTTGAAAGGGGATATTAACATGGAAGAAAAAATAGTATTAGTATTAAATGAAATGTCAGAGTATTTAACGGTAGAACAGATGAAAAAACTGCAGGAAGTAATAGTAAAAACATTTGCAGAAAATGAAGCACCTAAAACCGAAACATCAAATGATGAGTTTTTAAAAATGTTTCTTGATGCAAAGAGGATAGAGGGATGTTCAGACCGAACTATTAAATATTATAGAGTCACGATAGAGCATTTGTTAAAAAATGTGGTAAGTCCTATCAGAAAAATAACAACGGAAATGATGAGGGCATATCTTGTTGATTATCAAAAAATAAATAATTGCGGAAAAACGACGGTAGATAATATACGAAGAAATATTTCAAGTTTCTTTTCATGGTTGGAAGAAGAGGATTATATTTTAAAAAGTCCGATGCGGAGAATACATAAAATTAAAACTCAAAAAACAGTAAAAAACATTATCTCGGATGAAGAAATTGAGAAATTGCGTGATAATTGCAAAAATATCCGTGATACGGCAATGATTGATTTGCTGTATTCTACCGGGATAAGGGTAGGCGAGCTTGTAAAATTGAATATTGAGGATATTGATTTTTCGGAGAGAGAATGTGTTGTTTTCGGAAAGGGAGATAAGGAAAGACGGGTTTATTTTGATGCAAAGTCAAAAATACATTTGAAAAATTATATAGAAAGCCGCAAAGATAACAATCCGGCTTTGTTTGTAACTTTAAATGCACCATATGACAGACTAAAGATAAGCGGAGTCGAAATAAGAATACGGGAATTAGGGAGAATGTTAAATTTAGAAAAAGTTCATCCACATAAATTCAGAAGAACAATGGCAACGAGAGCGATAGATAAAGGTATGCCGATAGAGCAGGTGCAAAAAATACTTGGACATTCTCAGATAGACACAACAATGCAATATGCAATCGTAAATCAAAATAATGTAAAGGCATCTCATAGGAAATATATAGCTTAAACAGATTTTAGCAAAGCGAAAAGATTTATAAATCCATCTTCAATGATAAGAGTTTGCTTTGGATTGAACGAGCCGAAAGCGAGATAACAATTCGGATTTGTGAGGAGGATGAGGATGAAAAAAAATATGATTAAGCTGGGGGATGTTGCGACATATATTAATGGATATGCTTTTAAACCAGAAGATAGGGGAGAAGTTGGATTGCCGATTATTCGTATTCAAGACCTTACAGGGAATGCGTATGATTTAGGCTTTTATAATGGCGATTATCCTAAAAGAATAGAAATAAATGATGGCGATGTGTTGATATCATGGTCTGCTAGTTTGGGAGTGTATGTTTGGAATAGGGGTAGAGCATTGCTCAATCAGCATATATTTAAAGTTGAATTTGATAAAGTTAATATTGACAAAAGTTATTTTGTATATGCTGTACGGCAAAAATTAGCAGAGATGGCTATGAAAACACATGGAGCCACGATGAAGCACATTGTAAAAAAGGATTTTGAGGAAACATTGATACCGTATCCATCACAAAAAAAGCAAATCGAAATAGGTACCAATTTGGACAAAATTGCTAATATAATTGCAGCACGAAAACAGCAATTAGAGTTACTAGACGAATTGGTGAAAGCCCGATTTGTCGAGATGTTTGGTGACGAAAATAATTCAAAAAATTGGAATATTATCAATGTTGAAAATGTGGCAGATGTTCAGGTGGGTATTGTAATAAAACCATCTCAATATTATACGAATAAAGGCAATGGTGTAAAAGCTTTTCGTTCTCTTAATATTGGTGAAGGCTTTATAAAAGATAATGATTGGGTATATTTTACAGAAGAAGGACATAACAAAAATTCAAAGTCTATTGTTAAAGAAAATGATTTGCTGATAGTAAGGTCTGGTGCACCCGGTACAGCATGTGTTGTCACCGAAAAATATACTGGATATAATGCAATAGATATTATTATCGTGCATCCTGATTGTGAAAAAATAAATCCGTATTATCTTTGTTATTTTACTAATATGCAGCATGGAAAAAAACAGATTAATGAGGGAACCAGTGGAGCTGCTCAACAGCATTTTAATGTAGGAAAGTATAATAAATTGAGATTGATGTTACCGCCAAAAGAATTGCAAGATGAATTTGCTGACTTCGTTCATCAGATCGACAAATCAAAAGTTAATTATTACTATAAAAACAGAAAAGATGGTTTTCCACCATTATTGCTTATATATAGTGTGACAACAATAATTAATCTATCAGACTACTAAAACAATATTGAAATGCAGTTGATTTACCAGACTACCTTGTTTATAATAATATCAAGACAAAAATTTTCAGTATGCTTTACAGAGGATGTGAGTGTTATGTGTAATCTGAGTTTAGGAATAGAGGAAAGAGCTGAGGCGAGAGGAGAGTCGATAGGAGAAGCCAGAGGTAAACTAATCGGAGAAAAGAAAAGCAGTGAAAAGATTATTATGAATATGTATAATAACAAATTTACATTAGAGCAAATATCACTTGCAACTCAAAAAAGTATTCACGAAATCAAGGAGATAATAAAACAGAAAAACTCGGCAGTGGTATAAAATCATATAAATAAGACTTCATTTACATTAGTTAAATTACAATAATGTACTAAAGCTGTCAGGGGAGGGTGACTATGGCAACAAATTTTGATTATTTATTGGAAAAAGAATTGTTTGGGGAGTTTGCCGAGCAGGCGGTTGAGGCGGAGAAAGCTATAGCTATATCACCTGCTACCTGTGCGATATTGTCAAGGAGAGCACTTGAGCTTGCTGTCAGATTCGTTTATTCTTATGATTATGATTTGAAACTGCCATATAGAGATAATGTCTCAAGTTTGATTCATGAGCAGACTTTCAGGGATATTATTGAGCCGGGATTGTTTGGAAAGTTAAAGTATGTAATAAAGTTAGGCAATATTGCCGTTCATACCAACAACAGCATTAAGCGTGATGATGCATTGTTGTCACTCAGGAATCTTTTTTGTTTTTGCGACTGGATTGATTACAGTTATTCTAAAGAATATCACAATAGGACATTTAAAGAAAATATTGTTCCGACAGGCAAAGAGGAGTCGGTAAAGGCTTCAAAATTAAAAGAATTATATGAGTCCTTGTCGGGCAAGGATAAAAAGCTTGATGAAGTTTTAAAAGAAAATGAAAATCTCCGTATTGAGATGGCAAAACTGCGTGAGGAAAATATAAAGAACAGGACTTATCAGGCTGACGAGATAAGCGAAGCTAAGACACGCAAGTATTACATAGATTTAGAATTAAAAGAAGCAGGATGGATTATCGGAAAGAATGTGACTGAGGAAGAAGAAGTTACAGGTATGCCAAATGCAAGCGGAATAGGTTATGTAGACTATGTGCTTTGGGGGAAAGATAATTTGCCATTGGCTGTGGTAGAAGCCAAGAAATCAACTGTTGATCCTAAAGTTGGCAGTCATCAGGCTAAGTTGTATGCAGATTGTTTGCAAAATAAATATAACCAAAGACCGTTGATTTTTACTACAAACGGTTTTGAATTTTACTACAAAAATGATTATATGAATTATGCTGAGAGAGAAGTTTCGGGATTTTTCACTCAGGATGAATTACAGTTAGAGATTGACAGAAGAAAATTAAGAACACCTTTGGTTAATGTGGAAATCAATGATAAGATTACTGACAGACCATATCAGAAAGAAGCAGTTCTGGCTGTTTGTGATGCTATTGAAAAAAGACATAGAAAAATGCTGATAGTACAGGCTACAGGTTCGGGAAAAACAAGAGTCAGTATCAGCATTGTTGATGTGCTTAGAAAACATAATTATATTAAAAACATTCTTTTCCTTGCAGACAGAACGGCACTTGTGCGACAGGCTAAGAAGAATTTTTCAAATTTACTGCCTGATTTGACCTGTTGCAATCTGCTGGATTATAAAGACGACCCGGAAAATTCTAAAATGATTTTTTCTACATATGCGACAATGATGAATATGATAGATGAAAAGAAAAATAAGTTCGGAGAAAAATTGTTTACACCGGGACATTTTGACCTGATAATCATTGATGAAAGCCATCGAAGTATATATAAAAAATATCAGGATATTTTCTTTTATTTTGATGCTATGCTGGTTGGCATGACAGCGACTCCAAAAACAGATGTTGATAAGGATACATATGCGATTTTTGACCTTGAGCGTGGCAACCCTACTTTTGCATATGAACTTGAAACAGCAGTTGAAGAGGGCTATCTTGTAAATTATTCCACGATTGAAACTAATTCTAAATTTATTGACAATGGTATTTGCTATAAGGATTTGTCTGAGGAAGAAAAAGAAGAATTTGAAGATACTTTTGACGATGACCCGGTGATTGAAGATACGGTTTTGAGTTCAGAACTTAACACATGGGTGTATAATACAGATACTATAGACAGCGTTTTATCGGTTTTGCTTGACAAAGGAATTAAAGTTGAGGGAGGAGACAAGCTCGGCAAAACGATTATTTTTGCTAAGAATAATCGCCATGCGAAAGCTATTGTTGACAGATTTTTGGCGAGATTTCCCGAATACGGTGGGGATTTTATCAAGGAAATTGACTATAGCATCAAGTATGTTGATTCGCTTATTGACGATTTCAGTGATAAAAATAAAATGCCGCAGATAGCAGTTTCAGTGGATATGCTTGACACGGGTATTGATATTCCTGAGATTACAAATCTTGTTTTCTTTAAAAAGGTTAAAAGTTATGCTAAATTCTGGCAGATGGTAGGTCGTGGAACAAGACTTTGCAAGGATTTGTTTGGCGAGGGACTTGATAAAGAAAAGTTTTTGATTTTTGACTGGTGCAGAAATTTTGAATATTTTCGTGCAAATAAGAACGGTACGGAGTCAGGAATACAGGAGTCGCTTGCCGAAAAAATATTTAATGTGAAAGTGCAGATTACAAGAGAATTGGAAAAACCGGAAAATGAAAAGTATTCAAAGTACAGAAATGATCTTGTTTCAGGTATGCACCATATAGTGATGGATATGAATGATGACAGTTTTCGTGTTAAAAGGCATTTACGGTATGTTGAAAAGTATCGAAATCTTAGTAATTGGCAGTCATTAGAAGCTAATAGCGTGTCAGAGTTAAAAAATCATGTAGCACCGTTGGTTATGCCTGAAAAGAGCGATGAGTTAGTCAGAAGATTTGATTATCTTATGCACACTATAAATCTCGGCATATTGCAGAGGAAAAATATTTCCAAGCCAATAGATACGGTTGTAAAAACGGCAGTTTTATTGTCGAAGAAATATAATATTCCTGCAGTTCAGAAACAGAGAGATGTTATTGAAAAAGTACAGAAAGAGAAATTTTGGGAAAATGCCACGATAATTGAAATCGATTATGTCAGGACATCGATTCGCAATCTTCTTCAATATATAGATAAGATAAAAAGAAATATTTATTATACGAATTTTACTGATAAAATCAGCGAACCGGTAGAGGGACAGCCGATAAGTGCAGCAAATAATCTGAAAAATTATAAAAAACAGGTTGAGTTTTATCTTAAGCAGCATCAGGACACGCTTGCCGTACACAAACTCCGCAATAATGAGAAATTAACCCGTACGGATTTAGATACACTTGAACATATATTGTGGACGGAGCTTGGAAGTAAAGCCGATTATGAAAATGAGTACGGAGATACACCGGTAGGCAAAATGGTAAGGCGTATCGTGGGTCTTGACCGTGAAGCCGTAAATAAGGCATTTAATGAGTTTTTAAACGAGGAAAGACTCAATGTAAATCAGTACCGTTTTGTAAGACTTATAATTGATTATATTGTGAAAAATGGAAATATTGAGGATAATAAGGTGCTTACGGAAGAACCTTTCAGAAGTGCAGGCAGTATAACTTCGCTGTTTAAAAATGATATGGCAACCGCAAAGCAGATAATGATGGTGATTAAACAGATACAGGACAACTCTGTTGAAGTTGCATAAAAAATTAATTATTATATAAATTTTGTATCAACCAAAGGTTGAATGATTTTCTATTTTTGCGTTATGGTATTTTGGGCTATATAAATATATACTTTTAACATAAACTCTGCAGGGTTACATATACAATAGGTAATTGTGAAACTTACTATATGTGCAAAAGTTAATTGCAGTGATGGTTTCGCAATGGCACAGTTGCATTTATGATGAAAGGAAAGTATATATGACAGTTGTAAATATAGGAGAGAAAATAAGAAAACTTAGAAAAGAAAAGGGGATTTCACAGGACACCCTTGCACAGTATCTTGGAGTGTCATTTCAGGCGGTCAGTAAGTGGGAGAATGGACTTGCCATGCCTGATGTTACAATGTTTCCGGCAATCGCATTCTTTTTTGAAATTTCGATTGATGAATTGTTTGATTATGACAGAATGAAATTAGAAGAAAAAGTTATCACAGTCTGCCATAAGGCTTATGAAATCAGAGATGACAATCCCAAAAAGGCTGAAAAAATCCTTAGAGAGGGCTTGAAAAAGTTTCCGGGAAATGTGTTGATATTAAATAATTTGTTATATCCAATGATGATTCAGGAAGATAGAGAAGAAGAAATAATAGAGATTGCGGAAGTTTTAACGGAGACACCTAATGTTGAACTTGAAGTGAAGCTGGATTCATTTAGGATTATGGCAGAGACATATCATAAACTTGGTGATTTGAGTGCGTGCAGGAAGGTTATAGAAAAAATACCGGAATTATATTTTTCGGCTACGGAATTAAAGGCAAGGCTGCTCGAAGGACAGGAAAGTCTTGAAAATGCGTCATTGCAACAGCAGGTATCAGGTTATACTCTTATAGAAATGCAGATGATAATGGCTAAGTTTTATGAAGATGCCGGAGATAAAGAGAAAGCAAAGAAAAAATATTCTACTGTTGCCAAAATAATAGATGCTTTTGAGGGAGACACTGAACCATTAGAGGGAATAAAATTAAGTGAGCAGGATGCCGTGAGACGATTTCGCAGAAAAGCTGAAGATGTGATTTTAAAATGGACAAATGATGTAAATTAAGGCATTTGCCTCAATATCACAAAAGAATAATTAATAAAAAGCAGGACCATCTTAGAAAAGACAGTCCTGCTTTTTGTATGTAGTTACAGGGACTCCAAAACTGAATTGTTGCAATCGTGATAATACAAATTCAATAATTTAGTTGTTTTACTGTCCCATTTCATAAACTGCAATAGATGTAACAGTAGGAGCATTTCCAAATGTAAGATTAAGTACAGGGTTGTTTCCTTTCAATGATGTAATCATAGATTCAGGAAGGATAAAACCTTTTCCAGCCCATGAACTGTTTGGATAGTTCTGTCTGTCTGTTGAAGAACCGTCTGCCTTATCTGTTGTTGATAACATAAGCTCTCCAGTGGCATCTTCCGAACTGTCCTCAAAGGTGACTTTTATGCAAGGTTTTTTAAACTGATTCCAGTCAAGCTGTAAGAATGTCTGATAACCCCAGTTGTTAAACTGAATCTTAGAATCATCTGTACATGATTCTTTTTGGATGAATTTTGATTCATCGGTGCTTGTCACTTTGTTTCCGTCTAATCCGATATTGCTACCATCGTTCTTTTTCCATTTTCCTGTCCATGACCAAACTGGAGTTGCATCGGCAGGAACATCAACTGGTGTAATTTCTACAACAGGATCATCTGAACGTGCTGTTATGTCTTTTGTGTTTCCATTAGAGCCTGTAAGGTTATTGAAAAATTCTGCAATATCTTTATAAAGCATAATGCATTTTTCACGGTCAAAATAGCTGCCTGGTGTTTCCCAGAGTACCGGTAAAAGACCACGCTCTTTTGCAAGTGTTATAACATCGTTAAGGCAGGTTGTAACACCAGCCTGCTTTGGATTACATACACCACATTCACCAATAATGACTCCATATCCTGCATCTGTAAATTTCTTTAATGAATCAAATTTTTCTTCTGTATGCTTCTTATCCTGTTCAGTGTAGGTGCCGTGTGCATCGTCACCACAGAAGTCCCATGGATCATAGTAGTGAACCGATACACTAAGTTTGCTTGTACCATTGGCATCAGTGTCTTTAGGCATCTTGTAGCTGTCGTCTAAAGTGTTTTTAATATCAGTATTGTATCCGGCCAAAAGCAAATGTCTGTTTTCGTTGTTTCCGCCTGATTTGCGGACAATATCAACAAAATCCTGATTTAATGTATTAGTCAGAGTATAACATTCAGCGACAGTTAAGTTTCCAGTAACACCATTTACTGCTGTGTTGAAACCTAAGTTATAATCGTTGATATGGTTGCCGAATTCTTCGTTCGCAGATTCAAAAATAAGATGATCTGAATAGCCTTTGAAGCGTTCTGAAATCTGCTCCCAGTATCTTTCATATCTCTTCAAAGCTTCGGCACGGGTGGTCTCATCAGCAATTTTATTGCCGTTTGCATCTTCAGTGCAGGCACCGAATTTACCCCACCATCCATAATCAAAGTGGTCATTGATAATAACATACATACCATCGTTAAGTGCATAGTTTACAATTTCTTCTACACGACCAAGCATTTTTTCGTTAATTGTATAGGTTGTATCGTTTTCTTTAACCATGCTGGTCCATGCAACAGGGACACGAATGGTGTTAAAACCATACGAATGTATAGCATCAATATATTTCTGTGTGGTAACGGGTGCACCCCATGCTGTTTCATAATCAGTAGCATTACTGAAATTGTCTTTTTCGTTGGCAGCTTTTGTTGCTTCCATTGTATTTCCGAGATTTATACCGATACCCATCTCTTTTTTGATAAGCTCCTGAGATGAAAGATTTGTACGCATTTTGCCGTTATCTTTTACTGTCATTTTGTCGGAAATACCACCTGCAATTGAAACTTCTCTTGCTTCACCTATATTAGAAGTGTCGTCTCCTTTGTAATTGACAGGAGATGCTGTAGGTGTTGCAGCAGATTTTTTGATAACCTTAACCTTACAAGTTAATGTCTTTGTTATGTACTTCTTTGATGAAACAGGAAGATAGCTTATCTTACAGGTGACAGTTGTTGAACCTGCTTTTTTTCCGGTTACCACTCCCTTTTTAGTTACAGAAGCAATACTTTTTTTCTTGGAAGTCCAAGTAGTGGTTTTAACTTTTTTTACATTTTTTTTCACAACACTTAATTTTACATTTTTTCCGACTGTGACTGATACGGAAGTTTTCTTTAAACTTACACTCGCTTTCTTTGCTGCTGAAGCCGGTATTGAGTTTGTGCCGGTTATAACCAGTGCTAATGCCATAGTTGAAGCCAGGCATTTTTTAAAAAATTTTTTTCTCATATAAGATCCTCACTCTCTTTTTTAAATTAGATATTCGTATTTTGTTGTACTATATAATGTAAAAATACATTGTGATTTACGGGTATATAGCATAAAATGCAATATTAACAAAGCCGGATATCCTTAAATAATAATAACTTTTATGAGAAAGTATTTCAATTATGTTTGATAATCATGTCTGATTTTTAATGCTAATTTTAGTGATTATATGCAATTTTTAATGTATTTTTTGCCTATATAAATAGATGATGTCATTTGGTGCCCCACCGTTTGGGCTGCCGCCTGAAATCTCACATACACAATCTGAACCATCACTATAATCCAATGCACCATTGCCACCGTTTGTAGAGATAATGTTTAATGTTCCTGTTCCGTTGATGGTTAATGGAACTTTTTTGCAAACAATACCCGCAGTGTAAGTAGTGGAAGGTGTCATAGACAGTACGGGTAGGAGTTACATAATCTGACAATGAATCATCACCGGTATAATAGCTGTGGTTTGGTGTTGAAATCGGAACGGCTGTAGGTGAAGTAGTTGGTTTTGTCGTTTCCGAAGGTGAAGCAGTCGGAGTTGCTGTTACAGGTGAAGAAGTTGAAACTGCATCTGAACTGCTGTCCGGAGTTTTTGTTGAAGCTGCATCTGAGGTGCTGTCCGGTGATTTTGTTGAAACTGTCTCTGAGGTACTGCTTGGGGCTTGTGTTGAAGTTGTCCCAGTTGTGCCCGGAGAAGCTGTTGTATCGGCAGCAGGGGTTTGCGTAACCGCACTTTCAGGAGAAACAGTTGGAGTAGAAGTACTTGAGCTGTTTCTCTTTATAATAGTATATTTTTATTTTGCAACAGCTGAAGATTTGACTTTCTTTAATTTGGCAGCAGTCAGTTTTTTGGATTTTTTAACAGCATACACTTTTAAAGTTGTCGTCTTTTTGAAAGTAAATGTTTTTGATTTGCTGGAAGTAACCTTTTTAGATAAAGAAAGTTTTTTGCCGGTTGAATAGTAAACAGTATATCCTTTCTTTGTCTTAAGTTTTAGTTTGACGGAATTGTTATATTTGCCTGCTTTTTTTGAAATCGTATAAGCTTTTTTTATTACAGTATTGCTTTTTGCTTCTGTATATGAAGGGGAAGAAGTATAAAACAACAGGCTGCACGATAAAATGCAGGCGATTATTTTTTTTGTAGTTCTCATAATCAAAACCTCCTTTTGTATTATAAGTGCATTTTAAAGCATGAACCTTAAATTAACTTAAAATTTGTGCTTACATCTTATGGAAAAATGTGTTAAACTATAACAGATAAAAAGTGAATATAAATATCAAAGGACACTAAATGTCGCTTGCCTAATGTCAGACGGGCAGGTATATTTGGTGTTCTTTTTTGTTTGTATGGAAAGGAAAATGAAATGCCAAAAACAACAGGACAATTAATATTTTTTACAGCAGTGACAGCGTGCTCATAAAAGATGAAAAAAATAAAAATAATCCTTGACATAGATATGTCAGTGTGATAATATAGTCTTCGCTGTCGCACAGAGACGGCTGGAAAGTGAGAGCCTGTGCAGTGGCGGAGATTTATCTATTTTATAATAGGATAATACATATTTGGTTATATTGAGTTTAAAGAACATGGTTTGCATGAAGTGAAAAAGTTCTTGACATGATGCTGAATGTGTGATAAGATTTTATCTGTTGTCGCGATTGAGAGATTGCACAACGAAAAGTAATTTGGTTTCGTTTGAAAATGATGAAATTAAATGAAAAAAGTTCTTGACAATATCCAAAAGATGTTGTAAGATACATATCGCTGTCGCAAAAAGCGATATGAAACAAAGTGCGAAAGCAAAAAGTTTCTTATTGGTGCGAAAGCAGGAAATCAAAAAGATTTCCAAGATTTTATTTTTTGAAAGATTTCAAAAAATAAAATAAAAAAGTTCTTG
>NZ_QUEB01000022.1:0-35418 GCF_003477845.1 Clostridium sp. AF34-13 | reverse complement strand
GTATCATTTTCCTAAACATAAACAGTATTTCTCTGTTTGTAAGAGCCGGTTCATACTCATTGGCACTTTCCTTTATCATGTTCAGTTCCTTTGCTGATATAACTTTAAGGTATCCGCTTGCAAGCATAAGACTCCATACCGCATCCTCTGAATAATCAAGTTCTGAAAATACTATCTGCTCATCAATCATGACTTTTATGTTTTTTCCGCTAATAAGCATTTCCAGCATCTTTTTTATATACGGACTTCCTTTTTGAACAAGATTATTTATAAGTCCATTTGAACTTGATTCTGCCCAATAAGCCGTAAATTTCTTAAATTTAAGATAATTTATTATAGACTAAGGATTATATATATCTTTTTTAGTTCCAAAAGTAAATCCATCATACCATGCCTTTACATCACCTTTTTTATCAGAAAGTTTAAATTCATCAAGAGCATTAAATACTTCCTCCTCAGTGAAACCAAATACTGTTTCATATAAATTAGATGTAGTTGTAACTACAACAAGGTTATTAAGATCTGAAAAAATACTTTCTTTGGATACCCTTGTTATCTCAGTCATTATTGCTCGCTCTAAATATGGATTGGTCTTAAATGTCGAGTTAAAAAGACTTCTCGTAATACATACTTAAGGCTGAAAATCATGATTATAAAAAATTTTAATGTATTTTGCTCAAAATTCAAAATAGTCAATTTATTAACTATTCGTTGTATTAATACCTTCGCAAATAATCGTCACAATCATCATCAGACGGTGTATCAGTGCTTGAATCCAAAGTTCCTCTTTTATCATACCAATTAGTTCTTCCTTCACCATCATTGTAGCCATAAAAAGTTTCTCCATCTGATTCATTTTTACTTACCCAATCAGGTGTATTCCCAAAATTAAACAATCCCATAATATCTTTCCTCACTTTCCTAATTATTCTATCTAGCAATCTCTTTTGCAACTATTCTTCTAATAAATCAATATCATCAGACATGAATCCCAGCCTTATACGAGATATAATACATCTCTAACAGAGAACTGTCAAGTTCAAATTCTTAAAAAATATATGTAACTAACTCCTTCAATCCTTACTCATACTTCTTTATCAAAGCAATGTTTTTCTTCTCATATTTGTTCAAAAAGCTGTCACTCCAATCTGATGAACTTATTGATGGTTCATACCAGTTTTTGTCACTAAAATAATCTCTTAAATCTCTTGAATTAAATATATAACCATGTCGTGCAAATATTTCATTTCTCGCAAGTCTTAGCTCCTTTTTTGACATCCATGATATTTCTGATTTTGTTATATATCTTGAGTCACTTGAATCGAGGATATAATCATCATGTTCATCATATTCTTCTTCTGCTGACAAATCAGGAACTTCATCACTTTCATCATTATCACTCCTGTCATTTATGCTGCTGTCATTGTTACTATCATTGCTCTGTGAACCGTCGCCTGTATATTCTTCTGTACTTCCATCATTTTGTTTACCTGCATCTACTAATAAATATGTCGCTTCATCACGAACTCTTACTTCAAGCTTTGATATCGTATCAATATCCTTTTCTATATAAAATATACCTTCTGTATTTTTACCGGCAGCAATATCTGCTGATTCTGAACTTTCTAAGCCACTCATTCTCAAAAAATAATCTTTATTTATAGCTGAATCATCAACATAAATCGTAAAATCAACAGGACCTACATATTCCTCATCTCCACCTGTATTTTCAATATAATATTTAAAATATATTGCTTTCGTCCCATCATCTCCAATAGCACTTCCAAAATCTGTTAATGTATATTCCAGATTTGCCATGTAATCAGATATTTTAACCGTGTCCCCTAACGAATATATTTTTTCATCTTTTGAAAAATCTGATATATCGTTGCTTTCAGATGTATCATCCTTTTCTGTCAAACCATTTTTTGATTGAACCACACTGACAATCTTATCTTTAACATCACTTATAACACACCCTGAAAGCATTCCGGATATTATACATAAAACTAATATGACACTGATCTTTTTCATATGCTGTTTCCTCCATTTCGTTCTCTCAATGATTTAATAAGGCAATCACCGCTTATCCGATGATTGCCTTTGTCAGATCTAAATACACTTTTTCTTTAAATATGTTTCTTCAATACAATTAGTTCAAGCCGTACTTTCTGTTATATGCATTACATAATTTATTGCTGTTTTTGATCAAAATATGCATTCCTATAAATGGCCCGATTCCACATAATAACATTCCAAATATAAACCACATCAATACAGTTGTTCCGTTTTCCTGAAAATTCATACCATAGTATGAAGCGTTTGCTGCAAGTCTGTTTCCAAGTTTATAATACCAATAACATGCATAAATTCCACAGGTCACAAATGACAAAATAATAAATGCTGCCAATCCGGGTGTAGTCTGTTTGTCATTTTCACATGCTATATTTACATCATGTGCTAACTTATAGAGAAAATAATAAGAATATATGCCACAGGTTATAATGCTAAGTATTATGTATGATGCCAATCCCCTGTCATCCTTTAACTTTTCCCTTCCATTTGGTGTTATGTTTCCGTTTTCTCCATTAAAGCTTTGGCGAACCTCATCAACAGCACTTGCTATCTGTTTTTCTGTTGCATTGAACATATCATTTGCCGCTTTTGTCACATCAGCCATTGCCGAACATTCCTGACCGCAATTTGGACAGAACTTAGTTCCCTCATTAATTTCCTTTCCACAATTCTTACAAAACATTTGTTTTCTCCTTTCAATCTACTATTTATCATAGTTAATTGCAAAACTCCAGACAGACCACATTTTTTTTGCAACTTTACATATCATAAGCAAAGTTCTTCTGACACCGTCGGTACTTAAGGTGTATCTTTTACACCTTTATGTACCGCTACGAGTGTCGGGCAGCAAGAGCGTGCCTTGTGTTGATATCGTATATGTTACAAAAAATTCACAGCGTAATCTTAGTTTCGCAATACTTACACTAAATATCAGATATATCTGATAATGCGAAATACTATATTATCTTCCGGTTTAAATACAACTATACTCTCTTTCATATCAATCAATCGGCATACATATACACTCAAAAATAACATTGCGGATAAACACAAAATAATTTTAAATAACTTTGCATTATTTTTTTTCAGCAACAGACTTAACACCACTACCGGCGGCAGCCAGAATAACGGATGATAATATATTGCTTTTTTTAAATCAAAATGCAGCAAAGCCAGCCATGCCCTTGACATTCCACAGCCTGCACATGATATACCCGTTATAAATTTTATTGGACATGTAATACCAATATTTTCAAGAAACATATATAATATCACGATTGATATGATAGCTGTAAAACCATCTCTATTTCTTTTCAAAAATTTATCTTTACTATCTCTCACCATTATATGATTCATTGCTAATATACTTTTAAGGGCTTTTTTTATCTCTTTAAGCTAATCGCAAATCAGCTTTTTCCGTTATATCATTATTGTATATACATTAAATAATGTCTTTTTGCTTTATTTATTACATATACTAACATATACACATAATTTTATTTCACGCTAAAGGAGATTTGCCCTATGGAAAAAGGATGTCTTGGTAACGCAATACGAAGTGCCCGCCTAAAAGCTAATATAACTCAGGAAGATCTGTCAGAAAAACTTGGTATTTCTGTCACTCATCTTAAACATATCGAGTCAGAGCATCGTCTCCCGTCAGTTCCTTTACTTATAAAAGTAATGACTGCTCTCGGCATGTCCTTTGATGATATTGTTTTTGACACCAAAGAAGATTCAAGACTTCTTCACAATACCATCAACCTTTTAAAACAATGCCCTGACCGTGATTTAAATATAATCAACGATACACTTCATGCCATGCGCAAATATGAATGAGTCCTTACTCTATTCATATTACTTTTTCTTATATGTACCCGACATATCTGTATATAAGTCACTTGAATAACCTTTCTGCTTTATCACAATCTTATTCTTGTAAACCTTAACTTTAACTTTCATCTTTCCTTTCTTTCCTTCGTAGCTGTTTTTTCCAACTTTATAAATTGTTACATTTATGTCACCGACAACCCTGTCCTCATACTGACCGCCCGGATACTCATTTGCTTTGGAAAGATGTAATTTTCCTTTGTACGCATTCTGTTTTTTCAATATGACACCAAACATTTCTTTGCATATCACACCATAACTTTTTGTTTTCTTAGTCTTTGAATAATCTCCGGTGTAGTTTATTGCCGCCTCTGCCTTTTTGCACGCCAGACCTTCACCACTTTCCACCAGCAATACTGCTGCCAATAAGAAACATAAAATCTTTTTAATCTTCATAATTTTTTCCTCCTGTTTGTTATTTCATGTTAATTATATACTTCGCAGACGACACTATATGTCGCTGTATGATTTTTTCAGTTTTTTTCCACCTCCCGTATCTCATCTCATGTCATATATCTACTCCAGCTCCATGACATAACTGTCTTTTTCCCTGTTGTAGCTGATGCTTCTTTTTATCTCTGTTTCTAAATTCAGATCATCCAAAAATGCCCTTATATCAGCTATATCTCTTTGCACCGTCCTTTCGTCTATTCCAAAATCCACTGCTGTCCCTGAAAGGCTTATCTGCTTTTTTTGTTCAAGCCATGTGTATAGCCTGAGCACTCTGTAACTTTTACTGTATCTCATTGAAAATCCCCCTGAATCACTTTATGCTCATATGCTAACAAACAGCCTGTCGCATTTTGTAATAGTGATTCCACGGGGGATTTTTCTTAGTCTTTTATATTATTATTGCATTAAGATACCTATCTGTTATTTTTAAATTCTATCTTTTTGTATTCATATTCATCAGTTATCTTTTTTATCAGTTCACGGCTTTCTTCTTCAACTCTTTCGATGTTCTCCTGCCTTTCATGCTCATTTTTATTTGCATCTGACACCTCCTTTTTCCCAGCCCGACAATTTGTTATACACCCTGAAAGTTCATTCTTAAGAGTTATTATTATGTCAGTTATCCTTCCTTTAATCTTACTGTTTTTTGCCTCTTTTTCGTTTTCAAAAGCTAAATATATTGCATTTATATATATTTCCATCGCCTTTTTTGTTTCTCTCAAGTTTCTAAATAAATCTCCTGCCTTTTTTATCTCATTTATTTTTTTCCATGCCTTTGTTTTATCTTCAGCTTCATAGCTTTTTAGTGCAATATCATAATATTTTTCTGCATACATTTTATATTCGTCAGAACTGATACTTTTTTCTGAAATCTTATTTTCTGATGTCTGCGTATCATTAAATGTGTTCATTTTTATCTTTTTTATATCATTTTCCTCTTGTACCATCTGCGCTATATGTACATTGATCATTTTTTCAAGCAGATTCATATATTTTGCATCTGTCTTTTTTATTTCTCCTTTTTCACACATTTCATTCATTATTTTATAAAGCTGTTTTAGACATTTTTGCTCACTGATATATTTTTCCGCCATATCATAGCCATCTGCTGCCTCCTCCCATATCTGTATCTGTTCTTCTGTTTTGTTTTCTTCATATTTGATACGATATTTTGCAACCGCCATGTAATCGCACCTTTTTCTTAATTCATTTATTTTTGCATAATTTTTATCATAATCACTGCTTTCTATGTCTATATCAATGACTGTTCTTATTTTTATCTCAGCCATGATAAGAATACCAAGTATGTATTCATCAGTTATTTTGTTTTGCCGGCATATTTTTTTTGCATTATCCAGACAGTTCATCGCACTTCTTATATTGGTGCCATTATCATCATATTCTATCAGTGTTTCTGATAATTTTATCAATAACACAATATGATGCTTTGCAAACAGTTTTTCTTTTTTGTATTTTGCTATCATACTGTTTATCAATTTTTCTTTAAATTCCTCATTTTGCCAGTTTTCTATTCTGTCTGCAATTTTAACGAGATTTTCATACGCAGCATTTTCTTTTCTGACATACTCATATATAAAGTCGAATATTTCCGACTCTATTTTATTTTCTCCAAGCATATCATAATATATCAGACACTCTTTCCATAACCTTTCTGCTGCATTTACATCTGCGTTACCTGTTTTTATAATAGTCTGCTGTTTTGGTATATCTATATTTTTCTTATGCTCACCGTCAATTTTTTGTTCTATTTTATATAATGTATAAAATGCCGCTATCATATAATTTAAATCATATTCATCATATTCTTCCGCATCCTTTCTTTCATATGATATAAGCTCTTTTATATATTTTTCTGCTTCTGAATATCTATCCTGTTTGATATACAATTTTACGAGTTTTAAACATATGTCACACGAATAACCTATCAAGCAGTCCGTTTCTTTACTCATGCGTTTTTTATCTTTATCAAGCACACTCTTATATTCCTGCGCAGCCTTTTCATATTCTCCTGTTTTTTCATACATGGCAGCTATGTTCTTCATGGCAGTTTCATACATTTCTTCGCCATTTTCATATGCCTTTTTATAATATACTTCTGCCTCTGTATACTTTCCCTCTTCTTCAAGTTTTCCGGCATATTCCGTACAGCTTATATCGTCAAACCACAATTTTGTCGTACCGTTTTCATCCGTTATGCTCATATCTGAAGTATCAACAGTTTCATTTTTTCTAAGCTCTGAAAGTATTTTCTGATACTTATATGCCTTGTCCATATCTGCATAATACTTATTTCTATATACAGCCATAAAATCTCCCTCTGAATAGAAGTCAAATATTTTCTTATATAACTCCTCTTTTTGAGATATTTCATAAGCTGTTTTTGGTATTGCCTCAACCGCTTCTCTATACATCCATTCAATAGTGTCATAAATCTCATCCAATTCACAGATTCTTGCATTATCTTTATCCGGCTTATCTATCAGGAACACATACATATTTTGTTCTAAGTCTTTCTGTATTTCACTCGCAGCAGCAATGTATTCTTTTGCAATATACTTATTTATATCACTGTTTATTGTTTCATGAGCATTTGCATAACTGTCATCTTTTTTATAGGATAATAATTCATCCGTATTTAACACAGTTTCTCTATATTTTCCACAATAACGGATTACCTGCTCCATCATATTTTTTATTTCTTTTAATCTGTTTAATACCGTATTTTTATCACTGCTGCCTGCCATACCATTTACCAAAGCATTATTTATCTTCTTTCTGTAAATTTTCTGTATGATATCATACGCTTCACTGCTCTCATTTTTTTTGCATATTTCAAGTGCCTTGTCAAGCTGCATATCCTTTCCATATGCCAGACAAAGTCTTGCATAACTTATATTTTCTCCAGAAAGCCTTTCCATAAATATTTTTAAAATTTTACGGCGTATCAGTTTTTCTGAATGATTTTCCGGTTTCTTTACAGCATAGCATATCATTCCCGCAACTATGTTTGGACACTTTTCGGCACATGGCACAAGATTTTTATAAACCACATCCTGTATCACCTGATGCAATGATATTTTTTTGTTTTTTTCATTGTATTCTATCCATCCGCTTTTAATAAGTTTCCGTAAATATAGGTCTGCTGTATCCGTGCCATATATTTTCTCATATTCCTCCTGCAAAATACGGATTCCTGCAAAAAGTGACAAGCTGCTCATGATTTCTTTTTCATCATTGTTAAGCCCTGATATATCAAACAAAGTACTGATATGGTTATTTACGCTTTCAATCCTGAGTTTTCTGTCTTTTCGCTGCTTTATTCCTGATTGTCCTGTATTTGATGTTCCCTCTTTTTCAAGAAATTTATTATACAGCTTTTCAGGTTTTTCCAATGTAGTTCTGAGATATTTTGCTATGAGTTCAACTGTCATTGTGTGTCTGTCTGTATATTCGATCAGTTTTTCAATGTATTTTTCATCTGTTTCAGAGTATTCTTCATCGTTGTATGAATAAAAAAGCTCCAGCAGTTCTTCTATATCAGCCATTTTGTCAACATTTATCTGCTTATAATTATAATCCCTGAAATCCATCCTTGTTGTTATGATAAATTTCGCCGGACATCTAAAAAGACTTTCCAATTTCTCATCATACTCCACATCAAAATTATCTATTATGATAAGGTCATCTTCTTTTGCTGTCTTTTCAAGTATCTTTAACTTTCTTTTAAAATATTCTTCATCCGTTTCTTTTTCATCCTGCTCTAAATTGTTTATCATTATCTCATTATTTACGAGTGTTTTTATATCTTTTTCATAAATCGCAAAAGTTATCGTATTGTACTTTTCACGATATTTGTCGGCGTATTTTTTTGCAAGCTCCGTTTTTCCTATCCCACCTATTCCTGATAAAAACACAAGCTGGTTTGCTGACAATATATCATCTATTGTCATAATTTCCGTCTTTCTTCCAACAAAGCAGCCTGAATTATACAAGAAACTGTCTTTGAGATATACACCATCCGGATTTGAAAGACTGATAAGCTCATCAAGTTTTTCTATAACAGGCTCTACCGTCTGCCATCTTGGTATTGTCGAGGTTGATATTGTCTTTTTAAAGAATACACTTAATTCCCTGTATAGCTTTGGCTGGTACTTTTCACTCTTATAACACATATTGTCATAATCATATGTACTCGATATTCTGCAGTCATCAAGCTCTGCTTTTCTGTTAAACAGCTTAAAAAACAATACTGCCCCTATCGAAAATATATCTGTATGAAATCCTATTTTTTTAATTTCCCCTTTTATCTGTTCCGGTGCCGAAAAACCTTTTGAAAATGAAAGACCTGCCTTTTCTCCTGAACTTATTTCATCTGCCCTTGCCACGGAATCAAAATCAAACAACAGAATATGCTCACTGCTTTCCGGAAGTATAAACATATTTTCGGGTTTTATGTCAAGATGCAGATATCCCGCTGTATGATATTTTTGTATCACTTTGGCAAGACTCTTTATATGTGTGATACACTCCTCTAATGTCTGATCTTTATATTTGCCATAATCGCAGCCTTCATCCAAAGTCATAAGTATATAAACCGTATTATTGGCATTTATGATCTCAGCCGGATTTACTGTTGAATTTACAAGTCCCAATGTCTGCTTTACAAAAACATTTTTTCTGTATGCTTCAACAAATTCCTGCTTTGCCCTTTCAAATTCAACCTCACCATCTCCACACAGCTCAAGGCTGTTATCCTTCTTTCTCTCTATCATCATATATGCCGGATAGCATTCTTTCAATCTTATATAATGCTTTACTCCGATACTGTCATGATAAACTGCATTATAAACCACACAGTTCGCCCCTCTGCCAATCTCTGACACTATACCTATCATTTTTTCGTCTGTTAAGGCAAGCACGCTGCCATTATCTAATGCAATCCTGTTATCCGCCATAAACTCACTCCCTCAAAAATCAATCATAAACAACCATCAAAAAACACATATAAGCATACCACAAAATACAACCGACTTTGTAATACTAATTCTTTACATCCCCACAAACTTTATTATATAATATCATAAATTCGCAACGCTGGGAGAGCTTGTTCACTTGCACAAGGTAATTTTATAATATACGAGGTCTGTTATGGATAACACAAAAAACATAAACTATACAAAATTTAACGAACAAAGCATTTCTAAATATTCAAAAGATGATATAGATTGTTTTGACGATGATGACAGTGCAATTTCATTTTTAAAGGATAAGGATTCGTTCAGAGCCTTTAACATAGGAATCGCTGATACTTTCAAAAGAAAAGGCATTGATATAGATCCGGAGGATAAATCCGCTATGGCGTCTTATCTTTTTTCCAGACTTAAAGCCATTAATGCAACTGTCGAAAAAGAAACGGTTTATTCATGGATTGATGGCTCGCACCGCCCTAAGGTCGAGGCAGGCAGCCGTAAAAGGATATATGAAATCTGTTTTGCCATTAATCTAAACACCGAAGAAACCATATGGTTTTTCCAGCATGTTTATTACGACAGAGCTTTTAACTGCCACACCATTGAGGAAGCTGTTTTTTATTTTGCTTTTTCTAATGGGCTTTCTTACAAAGAAGCACTTGAAATAATAAATATCGTAAACGACGCTGATGCACCTGCCGGTACAAACTATGAGGGCAATTATACCCGATTTATACAAAAACGCATCAAATCCATGAACTCAATCGATGAACTTATACCTTTTTTGATTGCAAACAGAGAAAATTTTAAAGCATGGAATAAAACTGCAGGCAAAACATTAAAAAAACTTGCCGATGAGATAATACTCCCTGCCCGTTCTAAGCCTAAAGTCGATAAACTCAAGAGAATGGTGAGCAGATATCAGTCTGCTAAAGATCATTATAAAAACAGCAGTAAAACTTCCTCTATTTATGAGGAAATCCGCCCTGAAGATTATAAAGACTGTGGTCTTATCGTAAGGGAAATCATTTTTGATTCGATATACGATAATTATGACTTATCTCAATATGAATATATAAAAGAATTGATGTCTAACAATAATTATACAAAAATATCAGCTTTGTTAAGACATTTGCTTACAACCTCAGAGGGAACACAAAAGGCAGATTATATCCCATACATTGTAAGAAATAATTTTCCTACCAAAAAGATTATATCAGACCTTTTGTCAGAAGAAAAGATTTCAACATCAAGGTCATATGACTCGATACGAAAAATGATAATACTTCTTGATTTTTATCGCTTCTGGGCCAATATAAAGCTCTCATCTAAAAATGACAGCTGCATGAGCTTGTCAAAAGAAGATCAGACAAAAACATATATTGAGGAAACTGATGCCTGTCTTTATGATTGCGGCTATGAAAATCTTTATGCCGGAAATCCCTATGACTGGATTTTTCTTTGTGCCGCCAATTCGGATGAACCGCTTGTTTTTTTCAAAGCATATTTTTCGGAATTATTACCAGAACAGCAGGTTTAAAATCTACTTATTTATAAATTAACAGCCTGACTGTTCTGATATGTGTCCATTACACCTTATCAACTGTTTTTCAAATATATCATAGAATCTTTTTATCCTCGCAATACAAAAAAATTCCCAGCTCATTACCTATGCAATAAGCCGGGAATTTTCTTATATTGTTAAATTTTATTATAATGTTCCATTATCAAAATAATCTATCTGCATTGCTTTCTTTACATCACTAAGTGTTTCCGCAGCCTTTTTCTCTGCAATTTCGCTGCCTTTTCTTAAGATGTCATACACATCAGGAAGTCGCTTTTCCCATGATTTTCTTCTCTCTCTTATAGGCTCAAGCTCTGCCTGCATTACATTATTGAGGAATTTCTTGACTTTTACATCGCCCAGGCCACCTCTCTTATAATGGTCTTTTAATTCATCAAGATTATTGTAATCAGGTAAGAACTCCTCAAAATACTCAGGCTTGCAAAATGCATCAAGATAAATAAATACAGGATTTCCGTCTACCTGTCCCGGATCTTCAACTCTGATATGATTTGGATCTGTGTACATTGACATTACTTTTGTCTTAATGTCTTTTGCCTCATCTGAAAGATAAATACAGTTTCCGAGAGATTTACTCATTTTTGCTTTTCCGTCTATTCCCGGAAGTCTGAGGCAGGCTTCATTGTCAGGAAGCACTATCTTTGGATCTGTAAGTGTCTCTCCATAAACTGAATTGAATTTATGTACGATTTCCTTACACTGCTCTATCATAGGCATCTGATCTTCTCCAACCGGAACAGTTGTCGCTCTGAATGCCGTTATATCTGCTGCCTGGCTTATAGGATAACAGAAAAATCCAACAGGTATGCTGGCTTCAAAATTGCGCATTTTTATTTCTGCTTTTACGGTAGGATTTCTCTGAACTCTTGATACTGTTACAAGATTCATATAATAAAATGTAAGTTCGGTAAGTTCAGGCACCATAGACTGAATAAATATTGTTGATTTATCAGGGTCAAGACCGCAGGCAAGATAGTCAAGCGCTACCTGAATGATGTTCTGTCTTACTTTTTCAGGATGCTCAGCATTATCTGTAAGTGCCTGTGCATCAGCTATCATAATATATATCTCATCAAATTTTCCTGAATTCTGTAATTTTACTCTCTCTTTTAATGAACCTACATAATGTCCCACATGAAGTTTACCGGTAGGACGGTCACCTGTTAATATTATCTGCTTTTGTTCCATTTTATATAATTCTCCTTAATTTATATTTTCTATTCACAAGCCGGTGATATAACCGACAAAACATAACAATTCAGCAAAAAAACTTTTCAATACAATGTTAAAATCATTGTGTCATTATCTGCTTTTGACCCTTGCATCATTTTATTATACTATAGATTTTCATTTAACGCAATTCCGAAATGTTCATAGCCTGCTTTTGTTACGCTTCTTCCCCTCGGTGTCCTTGCGACAAGTCCATTCTGCACAAGATACGGCTCATACACATCTTCTATCGTCCCCGCATCTTCGCCTATTGATACGGCAAGTGCCTCAAGTCCTACAGGTCCGCCGCCAAAGTTGTTTATCATCGTGAGTATTATCTGTCTGTCCGTATTGTCTAGTCCAAGTTTATCTACTTCCAGCAGGTCGAGTGCAAAATCAGCAACCTCTTTTGTTATCCTTCCGTCATATTTTATCTGTGCAAAGTCTCTGACACGCTTTAACATCCTGTTTGCAAGTCTCGGAGTTCCCCTTGACCGTCTTGCAAGTTCAACTGCACCGTCTTTTTCTATCTCGACACCAAGTACTTTCGCCGAGTTCGTTATAATCTTATATAGTTCGTCTGTCGTGTAAAACTCCATCCTATTAACGACACCAAATCTGTCACGCAGCGGTGCGGATAACATTCCGGCTCTCGTTGTTGCTCCTACAAGCGTAAATTTTGGAAGATCCATTCTTATCGACCTTGCCGTAGGTCCTTTTCCTATGACTATATCAACCGCATAATCCTCCATTGCCGAATAAAGCACTTCCTCTGCCTGCCTGTTTAGACGGTGAATTTCATCTATAAATAGCAAGTCACCTTCCGCAAGTCCGTTTAATATTGCAACAAGGTCACCTGTCTTTTCTATAACGGGTCCTGATGTCACTTTAAAATTAACTCCCATCTCATTTGCGATAATGCCTGCAAGCGTTGTTTTTCCAAGTCCCGGAGGTCCATACAGGAGCACATGGTCCAAAGCTTCGCCTCTCTGCTTTGCGGCTTCTATGTATATCTTAAGATTGCCCTTTACCTTTTCCTGACCTATGTAATCTTTTAAGAATTTCGGTCGTAATGTGGTTTCTATACCTGCATCTTCCTCTGTAAACTCTGTTGTTATACTTCTTTTTGCCATCTTTTTTCTCCATGCTAATCATCCGTTTTATCTATTATTTTGATATTACAGATAATTCATTTCATATTTTAAATCAGCAAGCTTATATTTGTTTTATTATACCTTTCAGTCCATATCAAAGTACCAATGTACTGATCTGTTCATATTCAGCTAAATAACACTAATATAAATATTTCAAGCTTAGCTTAAGTAATTCCTCAACAGTAACACTGTCACCTTTATCCGCTTTTCTTACTGCCTTTGTCGCTTCTGTTGCAGAATATCCAAGTGCAGCCAGTGCCTCTATGGCATCTGAAACAGCCTGTTTTGAATTATCTTCAAATATGCTTTGCTGCCCGTCAATTTCTGATTTAATATCGGGAGCAACATCACGCATCTTGAGTTTATCCTTAAGCTCGATAACGACCTTGCTCGCTGTTTTTGCACCTATTCCCGGAGCTTTTGCTATCGTTTTTGCATCTTCCGCCATAACCGCATATCTTATATCATCCGCTGACAATGTTCCAAGTACACCTATTGCACCTTTAGGACCTATGCCGCTGACTGTGATAAGCAGCTTAAATACCTCCAGCGTATCTCTGTCAAGAAACCCAAACAACTGAAGTGCATCTTCCCTCACATTCATATATGTATATATCATGACTTCACTGCCAATCTGCGGCATATTTCCTATTACAGACATTGGAACAAATATCTCATAACCTATTCCATTATTTTCTACTATAATTGTATTTTCATATATATATACCAGTTTTCCTTTTACAAAACTAATCATCGTTAATCCTCCAGACGGCTGAATTTACCGTTTACGGTATTTAACCAGCCCTCATCCATAAATTTTATTATCTCATAAGGATGTATTCCAAGCTCCTCCGATATTTGGAGTGCATTGCTGTTTGGGTACAATTTCAGATATGCAACAATATCATCAAGCTGTGAATCATCAACACTTCGGCAATCCCTGCAGCACAATGTCCTTATCTTTGACTTAAAAACCTTATGGCAATGCTTACATACATTTGTATATATCATATTTTCCCCCTTTACATCTCTTTCTAAAAAAGAGCAAAACCAGCGTTTTGCTCCTGGTGTCACACTACTTTGCGAGCATTTTCCTATAACATAAAAAAGTAATGCTATACTTACATCAATGTTGAAAATACATTTAATATCGGCTGAACCATCTTCCATGTTCTTGGTCTGTTAAGCCAGTCCTGATAAGTTATTTCCTTACTATCCTCAAATGTCTTTTCAAAATCTTTCTTTACTTCATTTTGTATCTGTCTGCCTGACATCCACACACCATTTTCATAATGCAGATAAAAACTCCTGTAATCCATATTTATCGTTCCGACGATAACGGCATCCTCCGTAAGTATCTGTTTTGCATGAATAAATCCCGGTGTATATTCATAAATCCTTACACCTTCTCTAAGTAAAACTCCATAATTGTAATTCGTAAGCATTTTCACCTGCTTTTTATCCGGTATATTTGGTGTAATTATCCTTACATCGACACCTCTCTTTACTGCTTCTATAAGAGACTGCTTCATATAATCTTCTATTATAAGGTATGGCGTCGTTATATAAAGATATTTGTTTGAGTACATTATCATCTGATTGTAAATACTCTCTATAGGATTTCTCGGGTTATTTGCCGGTCCGTCTGATATAACCTGACAATATGTGTTTCCAACTCTAGGATATATTGCTTTATACTTAAGATAATCTATATGTTTTTCGTCTCTGCCACAGACCTCCCACATCTGCAAAAATACAACTGTAAGTCCCCATACACCCTCACCGCATATCCTGACACCCGTATCTTTCCACACTCCAAAGCGTTCGATGAGATTTGCATATTCATCCGCAAGGTTAAACCCTCCTGTATATCCTACTTCTCCGTCTATTATAAGTATCTTCTGATGAGAACGGAAATTCATGTAAAGTTCGCCGGTATATTTGTGAATAGGGTTAAATACCCTTACCTCAAATCCCTCATCCTCTAAAACACGCTTGAAATACTTGCCTGTTCTTATAGCTGCACCGAAATCATCATACATAAACTTGACCTCGACACCCTCGTCTATCTTTCTAAGCAGTATCTCATGCAGTTTATCCCAGATTGCTCCCTCAGCAACAATAAAGAAATCAATAAGTATAAACTTTTCCGCTTTTTCAAGATCCGCAAAAATGTCCTCAAACACATCTTCACCCATAGGATAATACGAGACTTCATTTCCACCGGTAAACATATATTTTTCGGCAGACATATATTTCACCATACGCCCTGCAACTGGATTTTTAGCAATATATTCAGCCGTAACCTTTTTGTCTTCCAGCAAAAACTGATTTCCATATGAAATCTGTCTTAATATATGGCGGTCAAGATATTTTCTTTTTTTACTTGATCTTCCCCAAAGATAATACATAAAAAAACCGCTTATCGGCAAAAGAAGTACAATGGATATCCACGCAAGCCTGTATGACGGACTCTGGTTGCGGTTTACCAGTGTTACAATAGCTATAACAGAAATAATTTCTACTATAAAATAGAAAAATACCGTAAACTGTCTGAGTAAAAATGGCAGGAAAATAATAAGCAATACCTGTAAAAAAACTATCAATGCAGTGACAAGCACTCTTAAAAATCCACTGAGATTATTCTGTACCCGACCCTTAAGTCCCTTTAAATATCTCTTTTTTTCACTTTCATTGTGCTGTGAATTTTTCTTTTTTTTATTTTTCCTTACCCATTTTTCATAGGCAGAATCTGAATTAAAAAACTTTTCCAATTAGACTACCTCCTGAAACGCTTTACTTAACATTCTAACACAAATGGGATGGGTTTGGCAAATAAATGTTCTCTATAATACTATGGGAAACAAACTATTTTGTCTTTTGATAAATTTTATTTTTTTGTCCGTCTTTTTATGTGATATTATTATATATGTGGTATTATTATAAGAAGTTATTATTTTTATTTTTTGAATCGAGGTTTTTATGAAAGTTTTTGATTATATATGCAAGTCACCTAAGTTTAAGTATTTTTTTAAACATCCGACAGATAATATCCTTTTTTTTGATATTGAGACTACCGGTTTGTCTCCTAATGCTTCTTCACTCTATATGATTGGTGTTATGTTTTTTGACAACAGTGACGGCAGCTGGCATTTGAAACAGTTTTTTGCTGATAATTATAAGAGTGAAGCTGATATGATAAATTCTTTTCTTGATATTTTGGAAGATTATGATTATTTATATCATTTTAACGGTAAGACCTTTGATATTCCTTATGTTTTAAATAAGTGTTCTAAGCACAGCATTTCTCTTTCTGAGCACTGCGATAATATCTTAAATGATAAGGAGGACTCTTTTTCAATTGATATTCTTGCCGGCATCCGCCCCGTCAAGAAAATGCTTGGTCTTACTAAGGCAAACCAGACGGCTCTTGAAAGATGGCTTGGTATCATAAGGGATGATAAATTTGATGGTGGAAAGCTTATTCCTGTTTATACAGATTTTATGCAGAAAAAAATTCTTGCTCCTGAAAAGGCTGAAGAACTTGAAAAAATACTGCTTCTCCACAATTATGAAGATATTGAAAATATGTTAAATGTTGCAAGCATCATGTCATACAATGATATTTCGACACTCTCACCGTTTTCGGACGATGAGACTGTTTTCAGCGGATATTCAAAGCATTTTGATATTACAGAAATTACTATTGATGACGATGGTATGCTTAATATATCCTGCTCTTTTCCGGAACTTATCTTTCCTAAAAGTCTTGAAACCAGTATTACTTTTCCTGAGAGCAATTCCGAAGAGTATAAATATACAGATGATATGCAGATTGTTTTTGAAAATGATACCATTTTACTTAAAGTTCCTATCTTATCGGGTGTCTTATATAATTACATAAAAAACTACAAAGACTATTATTATTTTTCTGATAAAGATACGGCACTACATAAAAGCGTTGCTAATTACATGGATAAAAAGTACAGAAAAAAGGCTACTGCCAAAACCTGTTACACTAAAAAACAGGGATATTTTATACCAACCTTAAAAACTTGTAAAAAAAACAAAGCTGACACTGACAATATTTTTACCGAATATAAACTGTCATTGCGTGATAAGATTTCCTTTTATAATATAGATACTATTCCTACTCTAGAAACAGCCAATAAAAACAATGGCTTCTGGAAAAATTATGTCTGTATGCAGCTACGCTTCTGATACAAACAAATAGTCGCACGTGACTCTTTCGCACTTGAGCGGAATACATAGCATTTATTTCTTTTTTGCAAAATCTGCATCCTCACGAAGTGTTTTTTATGTTATAAAAAACAAAAGCCTTTACGGGTATATAAAAAATATCCGTAAAGACTTTTATCTAATATATAAATATATTTCTACACTTTTTCCTTATATAACTAACTGAATAATATGTAAAATCATTGTATGCGAAAAGTATTAATTTACATAGTCCGTGCAAAACACATCAATTATAAAGTGAAATACCATATCTTATTTTGCGGCATATCTTGTAAATTATAACACCTACCATACCGGCTACCGTACCGAGAGTTACTGCAATTCCTAAAATTCCGCCTAAGATAATAACAATCCACATGATTATATTCATAATAATACCTCTATTCTGCACTGTCCGATTAATTTTCGTTTCTAAAGACCGCATACCAACTTATGCCAGACAGTGCCATGACATAAGTATATATGATACACTGTCTTATCAAAGCTTTTGTCTGTTTCTTTAAAACCCGAAATGCAGGTTATAAGGTATTATTTTGTTTTTCGCCGTCCTTTGCGTGTATATACATTATCACCGTAATACCGAAAAATATGATGCCTGATAACAGTATTATAAGTGATACATAAGTCATGTAAGCAAAATTATAAGTTAAATCCTGAACATATCCCGTCAAAAAACGTGTTCTGTAATTTTGCCTTGCATTTAATCTTATAGACTGAATAATTTCCTGAACTATATAACTTTCATTTCCGCCAATCCTAAGAAGCTCATCCGTGCATATATCCCGGCATTGGCTTATTGTATCAGATATATTGATTATCTCATGTTTTCCTTTATCTGTGTACTCAAAAAAGGACTCTGCCTTTGGAATATCAAGGCACATTCCTGCTATTAAAAATATTATTATCAGAAAACTGATAGACCTTTTTTTAGTTACACATTTCACTAGAACTCACCTCATGGTGTATTTTAACAAATTTATATTTTTATTGCAACAGCCGTATGCAACACAACTGTTAGCCGTTGAACTATTATCTTTATAAGCCAAGCGGATATTTACAATCCGCTCTGCTGCTTGTTTGATATTATTAAACTTTTTCGCAAAACTTGACATTTTAAATTTTTTCATTCATAATATTCACTTAGATTACTAATAGTTAGTTTTCTAACCATTAGCAATCTAACTATAATATATCTTTGAAAGGAAAACATATCATGAGTGAATCGCTTCATTACCTTCTTATGACAGATCATCTGATGGTTCAGAAATCACTTATCACAAGTGTAAAAGATACGGGACTTACTTCCGGTCAGCCAAAAGTTCTCGATTATCTCAAAAATCATGATGGTGCTGTTCAAAAAGATATTGCCATAAACTGCCACATAGAACCGGCTTCTCTGACGACAATATTAAACGGCATGGAAAACAAAGGATACATAACAAGAAACATCTGCACACAAAACAGAAAATACTTAAATGTGCATCTTACCAAACTCGGTTGGAAATATGTAGAACGTCTTGAAAAAGAATTTGCCAAAATAGAAAATCTGGCATTAAAAACATTTACGGACACAGAAAAAGAACAACTTATTTTTCTACTTGAAAAACTCTATGACAATCTTTCAGAAATAAGGAAGGAGGGTACCACAAAATGAAACAAAAACATATGCATATCAGGATTCCGATGTATTTTATCGGCCTTTTTATAATGACTACCGGAGTTGCATTATCGGTAAAATCTAATCTTGGAGTGTCTCCCGTCAGCTCAATCCCCTACACGATAACCTGTGTCTGGGGCATAGAAATGGGTAAGGCAACGATATTATTTCATATCGTACTTGTCATTCTTCAAATTCTTTTACTTAGGAAAAACTTTAAAGCCAAAAGTCTGCTTCAGGTAGTCGTAGGTGTCATCTTCGGTTATTTTACAACTTTTTGCAACTATATAGCTTCATTCCTGCCAACGCCTGACAACTATCCTGTCCGCATAGCAATGCTTCTTGTCAGCACTATCCTTGTTGCTTTCGGAATATTTTTATATCTTCCCGCCGACCTTATCCCACTTGCCGGAGAGGGTGCAATGTCTGCCGTTTCGCAAATAACCGGAATGGAATTTGCAAAGGTAAAAGTACGCTTTGACTGCAGCATGGTAGTCATATCAATGACAACCTGTCTTATCGCACTTCACAGTCTGGGAAGTGTCGGTGTGGGAACTATCGCAGCCGCCATTCTTGTCGGTACGGTTCTTGGATTTATTAACAAACTTGTCGGAGATAAGCGTGACCGTCTACTTGGAAAAATACCTGACAAAAACACTGACGAAAATGTACTTGAAGACGATGAAAAACAGAATTATGTTATCACTATATCAAGAGAATTTGGAAGTGGTGGACGAGATATAGGAAAACTTATAGCAAACCAACTTGGTTTTAAATATTATGACTCCGAACTTATCAAACTGGCTGCTGAAAAAAGTGGTTTTACCACGGAATTTGTCCAGGCAAATGAACAGTCGCTCAAAAATCCAATCCTACACGACTTCTTTGAGTGGTATGCAACACCTATTGATAAATCCGAACTTCCAAAAGTTGACCAACTCTACCAGAAAGAAAAAGAGATAATAAGAGAACTTCCTGAAAAATCTTCCTGTGTAATTGTAGGTCGACTTGCAAATCACATATTAAAAGATTACGAAAAATCGTACCATGTATTTATCAGTGCCGATATAGATACTGAAATCAAAAAGACAATGCAGCGTGAAAATCTACAGCTAAAAGAAGCCGAACACAAAGTAAAGAAGGTCAATCATGAACGAACTGTTCACTGTAAATATTTCACAAAAACCAATTGGGGAAAAGCTAATAATTACAACCTAATGATACGCTCTAGTGATTTTGGATATAAGCAAACAGCAAACCTCATAATCAATGCATTCCGATTAAAATTCAAATCATGCGAATTTTAGATTTTAATATATTTTTAGCCTTAGTATATAGAAATGCCTCTATACCCTAAGGCTAAAAATATATATTATTCTTTAAATGTCTGCAATACTTTTTGCACATTCTTTCAATGTATAATATAACCTGTGCACCGGAAGACCGACTACATTATTGTAGTCTCCTCTAATACCGGATACAAATTTGCTAAATATCCCCTGTATTCCATAACCTCCCGCTTTATCATACGGTTCATCACTGCTTATATAGTCATCTATCTCCTGACTGCTCATTTCACAAACTTCAACATCTGTTTTTTCAGCAAAAAGTTCTATGCAGGCAGCCTTGTCATCTTTAACAAGTACAAGTGCTACCCCTGTATATACCTGATGACTTGTTCCCGATATTTTATTTATCATTCTCCTTGCATCATCCTTATCCTTTGGCTTTCCAAGTATCTCCCCATCTACTGCAACTACCGTATCTGCACCGATTATGATAATATTTTCTTCATTTTTTGTATCTGATGCAGCTCTCACATCTGCAATTTCCGTCTCAAAAGCCTTTTGTTTTACAAGTTCATTTGCAACTGCCAAAGCCTTTTGTTTTGCAAGTTCCATCGTAACCTGAGCCGGTTCACTGCTCGTAATTATCTCCTCGCAGTTTGAAACCTTAATATCAAATTCAATCCCAAGCATTTTTAAAAGTTCTCTTCTTCTCGGTGACTGTGACGCAAGTATCAATTTATACATCTTTTTCTCCTTTTTAGCCAATAATCTTATATCCGGCATCTTTTAAAACACTTAATGCCTTTTCAAAATTCTCTTTTTTTGTCAAAATATAATCCGTATTAAAAGTTGAAACAGCAAAAATCCCAATCTTATTTTCAGCTAACAATCCTGAAATTTTAGACAAAATCCCAATCAATGAAAATTTCAAAACACCCTGAATACGAAATGCTTTCCAACCATCATCTCTTTCAATAACATTTTCCGGGACATTATCCGTAATACACACTAATGATTTTTCTTCGTCTGTCTTTCCGACAAAGACATATTCATCATCCAAATTTACAGAAGAATAGTCCGTTACTTTACACACTGAAAAATCCTGTTCAATCTTTTTTATTTCCATAAGTCATACCACCATTTCCAATTTGTATTTCCGTCAGGCAGACTGATTCAACAGCACTTAATTCCTGCTCTCTTACACGCATCATAAAAAACAAACAATTCCGTATCTTCAAAATCCAGATGTTTTTCATATTCCTGTGCTGTCGTTTCAAATTCAAGACTGCTCCTGCCATGACATTTTATCTTCATTCTATAACAGCCCTTTTCATCATGTATGCGGTCGATAACCATCATTTTGTCAACCTCCGCAATCTCGTCATATTTTACTGCGTATTCCCTGCTATTTATCAAAATCTTAATAGCATCACTTAAGAAACTGACTTCTAAACACATAACTCCATTTGTCCGCTTTTCCCTGATATAATAATATACACAAACTATGATAACCGAAATCACAAGTGCGATTTCAGGAAGATTATCCCTGATATGCTCATTACCGACAATTTTAAATTGTTCAAGAATACAACTTATGATAAACTGTGCAACAAAACATATAATAAACAGAAGCACAGCATGAAATCCTACATTCTTCGTTCTAAAAACATTGTCATTTACTGTTATGTGATATTCTTTTTTTATATTTTCCTCCATACCTGCACCTCTTGCATTTTCGTTCTCGGCAACAATTAAATGTTTAACTCCATTTAAAGCCTGAGGAACATATTTTCATTAAGTTTTCTACAATCACACATAGCCTGAACAGCGGCACATTCCATTTCGACAGAAATGCAGCCATCAAATTTATGTTTTTCAAAATTTGCTCTAGTGTACTGTATCAATAACATTTCGCCAAATAACTTGCATAAATTTCCATCTGCTGTGTTGTTGTCAATCGCCGTAGCCCGCTACGGCTCATTCCTCCACCTTGCAGAATGAAAATTTACCCTGCGTTATTTAGCTGAAAATCAATGATACACTACACTAGTTTCTCTAATTATTTTGCTTTTTTTCGCTTAATTTATCTTTCAATGCAAATGCTCCGGCAAGCAGTGTTCCTGAGATAGAATGCCATGTGCATGATACCGCACATATAATAGCAGATTCAGGTGTTGAAGCAAACTGTGCCGTTGTTGTTGCAAGATTAGTTGCAAGTCCTGCATTCTGCATACCGACCTCGATGGAGATGGTTCTCTTTTTTGCCGTGTTCATTCCGACAAGTTTTCCTGCACCATATCCTAATAAATAACCAAGTCCGTTGTGTAAAAGAACAGCTACAAATATCACTATACCAGATTCAAAGAATTTAGAACCCTGTGAAGAAACAACTCCTCCAACTACACAGGCAAGACCAAGAACAGCGATACCAGGCATTATTTTCTGTAATTCCATAAAAGTTTTCTTCTTGCCAAACAGATAATTGAGTAAAAATCCGATTGCTACCGGCAAAATTACTGTTTCAACGATAGAAACAAACATCGGAAGTGCCTTAATCGAAATATGTGCTCCGCTTGCAAGATATGATACAAGAAGCGGTGTCATAAATGGAGAGAGGATTGTTGACACTGTTGTCATTCCTACTGAAAAAGCTACATCTCCACCACAGAGATATGACATGATATTTGAAGAAACACCTCCGGGACAGCATCCGACAAGTATAAGTCCAAGTCCGATTCCATCAGAAAGTCCAAGAACCTTTGTAATTCCAAAAGCCAGGAAAGGCATTATAAGATACTGTGCGATTGCACCAACACATATATCAAATGGTCTTTTTGCCAATATTTTAAAATCCTGTGCTGTCAATGTAAGACCCATACTAAACATGATAATTCCGATAATGATAGACTGATTTGTAAATTTATTTGCTACAAAATCAACAAACAGCTTATAATTAACCCATGACATCATTCCCGGTACAAGAAATGTTATAACTGCAATCGCTATAACAACAATAGATGTATAATCCGATAAAAATTTACTGACTTTTTGTAATGCTTTCATTATGAGTTCCTCCTTAGAATCTGTTCACTAAAATTCCTGTCGGCAAAAAGTTCATAGATGCAATCAAACGGATATTTGCAATCCGCTCTGCTACTTGCAAGTCCCCACCCGCCACTTATTACTCTAAGCAATAGAAGTGTGGACTTCCTTGATAGCATTAAAAAAGTCCCTTCTCTAGTCATAGACTAAAAAAGGGACGAATATAATCCGCGTTACCACCCTGTTTCTGCGGTCATCTGCCACAGCTCTTTACATACCAACATATGCTATCCATATAACGGTGGACACCGGCGAGGTTTACCAACAATACTTTATTTGACATTACAATATAACAAATAACTATTGTATTTCTTAATACTATATATCATGTATCGCTAAGCACTATATATTGTTAAATATTATACATTACCAGATATTATGTACTGTTTTCAGCCCGCTTCTTAGAGAGGATATCCTAAATCCGGTCATTACCTGTTTACACCAGCCACAGGCTCTCTGTAAATAACTCCAAATAAGGCATTGTTCTCATCAACGAATTTTGGTGAACATATTTTTTTGTATTTTCAATAACTTATTATAGTCCTCTTTTAACATATGTCAAGAGAAATTTTTTGTTTCCGAAAGTAAAATTTTTATTATCCCAGATGGTTGCTCTTTTTCTTTAGCTCACATTTTTACAATATATATTCCATCTGTCTTTCTTTTGTTTTCAGTCCCATTTTTTCATAAAATTTCTCCGCCGAGGTATTTCCCGCCCACACATTGAGTGTCACTTCATAACAGCCTAAGCGTTTCGCCTCACTTTTTACATATTCAAACAAACTCTCACCTATATGCTGCCCCCTTGCTTTGGCATCGACACACAAGTCATCAATAAATAATGATGTAAACGGCACCATATTATTTGAAAACGGCTGTTTCTTCAACGACAAAAAGCATATCCGAGACATTCTGAAAATCATCCCAAGATAATTGTAAGTCACAAAAATATGGTCTGCACCTGCCTTACATCCAATCGCTTTCAGCTTCATCCAGCTTCTTTACCAGCGTATCCCTAAGAACAGTAAAAGCCGGAATAAAACTGTCATGTATCAGCATAATCATTTCATCAATTTCAGCTTCATTATATATATGGACAGAGGTATTGCGTTTTTTTAACATAAGAAGCCATACCTCGGAATCATTGATAAAGCCAATTTTATAACCAAGCTGTAGAATTTCACGCGGAGAGCCTGTAGAAGCTCCCTCCACACTGTGCATTTTCATAATTTCCTGTAATGCTTTCCATGCAAGTTCAAAGGTAAGGTTAAACTGCCCAATAATCCCTGTTCGGTAAATATCATTCATTTCTGCAAGTTTAAAATCCGCATTTTCCAATATAGACAAAAAATTTGAAAAGTTATCTAGTTTTTTCATAAATTGTAACACCGTCCTTTTCTATTTCCTGTTTCAATTCATTTGAAATTGCCGCATCTGCCTGCACAATATCAAACATCAGGAGCGAATGTACTTTTTCCTTTACATCCCAATAAAACCCATCAAAATCTCCACCATATACCGCAATATCTATATCACTTCTTTCTGTGTTTGTACCTCTTGCACGGGAACCAAATAGTATAATTTTATTGACAGAATACTCCTGTGCAAAACCGGAAAGTTCCCTCAATATTCTATCTGACAGATTATATTTCATATTCAATACCGCCCCCTTAATATAGAATAAACAGCTATAATTATTTTTAAGCATAGCATATTTATATTTAATTAACAAGTTTTGGCTAAAGAGCAACTCGCTAATTATAAATCATTTTCAAGAAAATTTTGTATTTTATTATGAAGAAACATAAGAACATCCTTATGATTAGACAAAATATCCGTTTCAAATCTTTCCTCATTTAGAAAGTATTCAACCATAATTCTATTATCATCTTGATAGGATTCTAATAAACTTTCTATCGTCAAGGGATAAACGCCTGTTGCACAAAAGCGTTCTTGCCTTAATGCAAACATAAGTGGTTTCAAAATATATGTAGAAATTTTTTGTGTGTTAGTAATTCCTTAGGCTCATCAACACATATATAATGTCGGACACTCATTAAAATATTTGCCAAATTTTTCTTATAAGATAACTGTATTTTTTCATTTATATTTTCAATTTCTACCAATTGCTCACCATACAATAAAACACTATTTAGTTCTGTAACTGCATATTCTGACCACTCTCCAAATATTTTACTTTTATATTCGTCTACGGATAGGCTTTGAGTATTTATCTCCAACAAATCATAAGGGATTGATGTGTTTCTTGCACAATTCCCAACAGTTTCTAAGACATATTGATTTATTGTACTAAAAATACAGAACACATCTAAATCCGAATTATCATTTGCATCTCCTCTCGCATAACTTCCAGTCAAATAAACCATTAATAAACACTCACCTAATCTATTTTTTAAGGCTTACACAAACTCACTCAATATTTTCTCATAATCATGACTTACTTTATTAGCTGGTATCACTCTTCTCATAACTTTCATCTTTAACCTCCACAAATTGGAATTGAGATTTCACCTGTTTTAAGAGATTTAATAACTGTTATATTTTGTTATTAAATTCTCCACAAGCCCTTGAAAACACTGGATTTATCGCAGGTGAGCTTTTCCTTATTGTTTCCCTTGTGTTATATCGTCCCATCAGTGTTTACGAACTCTGATAAGGGCAAATACAAGGGCAAGAAAAATCTATAAAACAGTATAACACAAAATAAAAGTGACATGGTGAACTAATTGAAATGCTTCTGATTTTTGTAACTGATAATTGATTGAATGATAAGGAGAGATAAGATACGATGAGAACAATATTTGCAGAATACAATCCACAGCGCAATAGTATTGATGTTTACACCTCTGCTGGCTATATGCTCCGCATTTATTGCTGGGAAGCTGAAAAGAGTTTAAAAACTACACCCGGATCATACTGTACATTAAACGCACTTGCTATTGATGAACCACTTGAATATGTACGATTATATTTGGACGGGAATATGCAGATGTGGGTAGATGCAGAAGATTCATTAGAACTATGGTGATTTTTCGACGGTGTGAAATTTTTTCTGTAAATTCAGATCTTCTATGATAATTGATGCGGCTTAACAGCAGTTTTCTGTTGTTAAGCCGTTGTTTATTTAATAGCAAAAATAAGCTGGTATGGCAAGAGCACCCAGAAAATCTGAACGTACATTTACTCTTGATCATCCGGCTTATTTTCAACAGCACTAAGATTACCTTTTTTAATATTGTTTGGGATACTCCCTCCATAACAGTCACAGCAATTTTATACTTTACTTCGATTTCAATCTTTTCTGGTGGATTGGCTAAAAGCCTGTCAATATCATTTTCCTCAACACCAGCCATTTTTGCTATCGTTAGCTTGGATATGCCATAATAGGAAACAAGCACTTCCAACTAATGCATTGATTTGATATTTTCCTTTTACCGAACCCTCTTATGCCTTAATATCAAAACTTGATCTATCAGGTGCAGAAATACTCACAGATTCTGCTACAAGGCTCTGTGTCATACTTTTTACATCATTACCAGTTACGGATAAGGTATAATCACCCGTTTCTTTTCCTTCTGCCGATTTTTCTGCACGTTTCTTTGCAGCTTTTTCTTCCTCTGCTTTTTTAGCAGCTCTTTTCTCTTTTACTTTTTCCTCTTTTTCTCTGTTCTCTTTTGCTTTTCGTTCAGCATTCTCTTTCGCTATTTTCCCATCTGGATCATTTGTACCAGATATTGCCACCGAAATATTTCCGTTTTCATCAACCTTATAACTCAGATTTGTCAAAGTGCCCAAACATCCATTCACCGCACTTTTTGCACAATCTGGAATGGCTGCTAAGTTTTCCTCCAGATACTTTGCTTTTTCCGGATCATTCATACACTTCTGTAAAAATGCACTTGAAACGGATACTGTTGTCGGAACCCCTTGCATTGAAGTCGTTCCCGTATTCATATAATGGTATTTTCCTTGCAAGTATTTTGAATAATCATTTACATTGCTATACCCCGTCTTAATCTGCTCTGTTTTTGTCACACCGGGACGTGATGTTTTTAATTCAACTGTACTTGTTGTCACGTTGCCGTCTTTTGTATTTGTACTATCCTTTTCACTATCTGTTTTTTTAACAGTATTCTTGTAATTTGAAGCATAATACGATGTGCAACTGCTGTTATTGATACCTGTAATTGCCATAATCCTACCTCCCTGTTATTGAAACTTAAAATAATTTCTATTATATTGAACGACTTGGATATTTAATTTCCGTTGATGTAAATTCATCTTCTGCCGAAACATTGATATGCCCACTGCTGTCAATAGCATACTCTTTACCATAAACGGAAAACGTATCTCCTTCTTTATACCCGATTTCTATCCAGTTTATATCATTTAACTGTTTTATCTTGGCGTCAACATTTATGGTCTTTCCTGATTCCTGCAATAAATAAGTGTGTTTTCCTGCTCCCATATCTATAGAAAAGAATCCCGGAGAAATCCCGACTTTCTCACAGACTGACAGTACTTCCTCATTACTGTAGAGATAACCCCACACACTCTTTCCCTGTGCCAGATCAGATAAAATATTACTTGCTTTGCGCATTTCCCACTTATAATTTGTCCCTTTTTGATTTGTATTCTCTGCAAGCAACGATTCCGAGGCTGCCCAGCCTATCCTTCCATTGTTGACCGTCCATGTATATTTACCGCCACTTGATGTTGTCCATGAATAATAACCTTTATTACTTAATACCAAAGAATTATTTGCAGCACAAATGCCTGACATGGTGCTTGTATTCATTTTCGGTACTGCATAATTAGGTACTACCTGTCTGCTCCCATTAAGGTCAAAGGAAATAACCCCGTACTCCTTAAAATCAGAATTATATCCACAGGAAACATTCTCCCCAAAATTGATTGCATCCAAAATAGCACTTGAATTATTATAGTTTGCAAAATAATAAGCCAATTCACTGTTAGAAATATTCGCATTTTTATCTATCAGTGCAGCTATTGATTGCTTTGAAAAGCCTCGTGCAGCATCAGAAATACTTAAACTGTCCTGTTTTTTATTACTTCCTGCTCCAAGCAACATCTGTATTGCTTTTTGGTGTATTCCTGCCTCTGCTTGCTTTGAATATGTCAACAGCTGGTTTACTGTGTTTACATCTGTTACTGTCTTCATAGCTAGTCTCCAAACCCTTTTTCAACATTATACTTTTCGTGTCATTATGTTCTTAGTATATCAGCTATAATAAATATTCCCCTGATACACTAAAAGTTTTATAATTCAAATATATATTTTCACGGCAAATCAGGTGCAACATTTGTTTCTTAAATCTTTAGGTTTATAAATAATTATAATAAAATATCTACATTAGGATAAAAACAATGCATATCTCCATCATAATTCTAAAGTGCATACATATGTTGTAATTTACTAAACATATTATTTACTCTGCTTTCAACAGCTTCTGGCTGATTTCTTAATTCATACCTGCTTCCATAGTAATCATTTAAACGGTCTTTCATTTCATTACAAAATAATTTCTGATCTGTTTTACCATTTAAAAACTGATTGCAAATACCACTTATCTCTTTCTTCTCATTTGCATAAAAAGCTGTCTCATCTGAGATTATTTCTGACTTGTACTTATAAGATTCTGTTTTACTTCCAATTCCAACAACCATGTAATCTGGTGTCATTTTCTCCATGATAGAATTACGTGCCGAATCATTAAAATGAACATATTCGTCAATCATGTCTGAAAAACCTGCTTGTAATTGCTCTGGAACATACATTTCATTTACTTTTCTTAGCCCCGCTTCACTTGCACTTAACAAAAATACAGATTCATAGGAAGTTCCTCTATATCCCTCTTGAGCATTTAAAGAGTCCATATCTGCTGTCATTGTATTAATTTTCTCTTTTAAATCTTTCATTTCATCTTCTGTCAAATATTCAGAAGCATTTTCGTCCAGCCATTTTCCAAAAACCTCTGACTGATTTTCCAAACAGCCTTCAAACGCACTTTGTTCTCCAGAAATGGAAGTTGCTTTCAAATCTAATTTGAATAAATTTTCACATTTGTATTCTGCTGGTATTTCTTTTATCTCTCCATTAATTGACGAAAAATGCATTGCCTGAAAATCTGAGACTTTACCACGAGCAGTCTCAACTAACTTTCTTGCTGAATCACTGATTTTCACATCATCCTCCGAAATAATATTCTGTGGAACAGTTGTTTTCTTCTCGACCTTATTTTTTATCATCTCAGGATTATTAATATACCTATTTCCTTGAACTTTCATAGCAACCTCCCTAAGTTAGTCCACACTTTCTATACCTCTTTATCTATCTTGCTCGATGTCAAAGAAGAATCCGTCTTAGAGTACGTACCATTATTTGTATAGGTTGCACTCGCCCGGTTTGCAGCATTCGATATACCAGTTGCTTTCTGCGATATTTTGCTTACAAAAGAATTATATCCTGTAAAGACCGTTTTCAGCGAACTGATATCTGCCTGCTTTAAAGCATCCTCATCTAATTCCAACTTGTTTCCTTTTCCTATGGTAATACCTATTTTGGCAAGCATATTACTGTTTTTGTCTGTCATTCCAGTCATCCATGAAGCATTTCGCAATACATCCTTTGTATTAGATTCTCCGGCTTCCTTAACTACATCATTATAATCTTCAACAAAAGATTTTACTGCCTTGGTGATTTTATCCCAGTCATAATCCTCTACCTCAATCTCTTCCCCCGTTTTTTCATCTTTCTTTTTTATTTTCTTTTTTTCCAAAAGAGAAGAGTCATTCAAAGCATCTGCTGATTTTTTCAGAGAATCTGCACTTGTTTTCATCAAGGTAAGTTTTTGTGAAGTATCACCTTTTCCCGATAATTTTTCAGCATCCTGTTTTGCATAATATGCTTTCATAAGTTTTCCATAGCTTCCATTTTTGATTGCAGCATAATCAGAAAGCATATTTGTATTGCCTACTGATGAACTATCTGACGTTCCACTAAACAACGCTGAAAAATCTACATTGCTGTTATATTTACTTGTATAATCACTAAAACTTTTGATTTCTGACATAACACCAGCCTCCTTTCCGAACTATAAACGTATATCGATCGGTGTATATACTACCGACTGTCCACTTTCTGATGCTGGATTTTTTATTGTTTCTGCTGTTTCTGTTTTAACATCTGCATTCTCTGATGCATCTGTTGCCGTATCTGCATTTTCCTGTGTATTCTCTGCTTTCTGCGTTTGATCCTTCTTTGTTTCTGCTGCATCTGTACGGTTGTCTGCCTTTGCTGCTTCTTCCATAGATTTATTTGCATCTGAAAGTGAAGACATCTGTGATGCTGTTGCAGACTGCGCTTTTGCCTGCAAATCTGCCAGTTCTTCTTCTTTCTTTTCGGTATTGCCTTTTCCAGCATCCTGCTTGATTTCAGACTCAAGCACACCGGCTCTTCCTTCCATCTGTGTTGCCATACTACCCTGCACTTTTGCTTGCTTCATAGATGAATCTGCGGAAATCATTGCCCGCATACCTGCCTGTGACAAGCCTGTTCCTTTCTTTGCAGATGTATTTTTTGTACCAGCCACCATATCCTCCATAGATGATTTTTTACTCTGCTGTTCCTTTCTCTGTTCAATCTGGTGCTGTCTTAACTGTTGATTGAGATTTGTAATTTCCTGTTGTATCTCCTGACGTTTCTTCATCTTATCCTCTAATGACAGTTCTTCATTTGATGATAAGTCCTGCAATTTCTGCTGTGCATTTGCAATCTGATTCTGAATATTTTTACTCACAGAATCATTCGCCTGTGCCATTCCCATTGCTCCTGTCTGCGTATTCGTTCCGTTAAATCCATTAATTTTCATCATTTCGTTGTCCTCCTTGAGCTAATACTCTGAAATCCGTTTCCTGAAAATCTGTATAACATGATTTCTCTTTATTTTTTCTTTCGGCATATCTTTCTTCACAATAAACCGTGATGTTGTGAACCGCCCTTTTTTCGTTGTGAAGCAGTCTGAAAATGCTTTTCAGACTGTCGCAGTGCTCCTCAAATATTGTTGCAAGCAACATATTTTCATCGCTACCTGCGCAAAAAAAGCACTACATATTTCTGTAATTTCTGTAATTTACAAAATACATAGTGCCAATTTATTTCTTTATTCTACCTGCATCATAATGCTAAGGATTACTTCCTCATTTCCCTGCTCCAAAGATATATCTCCCATATACATTCTGGCAACCCGGCGAATGTTATTCAAACCCATTCCATGTTCCCTCCCAGATTTGGTTGTTTCTGGCAAATCGCTGTCACCAAAATTAAGCTGACCCCCAAAACTGTTTTTTATGGTTATCATAAAGATACTGTTTTTCCGAAAAGAAGAAATGCTGATATACGGATCATCTCCACTTACATTTTCCATGCAGTTATTCAAGGCATTATTCATGATCACACTCAAATCAAATGCATTTAACTTCGTATTCTGCGGATAATGAAAATCCGACAGAAACCGAATCTGCCTTTCTTTTGCTTCTCTCAGCTTTTCCATCAAAATGACATCAATTACCGGACTTCCTGTCTTTATTTCCGGAGATACCTCGTCCCATTCATTTTTCAGATGTTCCAAGTATTCTGTAGCATCATCCATATTATTATGTGCCACGAGATGTTCCAGTGTCTGTATATGATTTCCCATATCATGGCGCATGGAGCGGATATCCCGATACAACTTTTCGACTTCCCCGATATGCTTTTTCATGTCACTGATCTGATTTAATACCAGCTCTTGTCCCCGCTGTTCTTCCTGCATCTCTTTCCAGTTTTGGAACATTACAATCACAACAAGAATAGCGACTATAGAAATCAGATAGTGTAAAAAGCTTAAAGCTCCATAAAATCCATATGTATCAATCAAGTTCTTTCCAGTATCTCTTTCGTATATCATGAGATAATATTGTAAAATGCCATACCCAGTGACGCCTACAAGCGAAGGTATAATAAGCATTACCATCTCTTTGACACTCATTTCATCTTTTTTGTATATATACGCTTTATTGATCAGTCCTATTGCAACCGCAATAAAAGCAATACAAAGTACAATATCCAAAACTCTGGTTCCAACATATAGTCCGTATTGCAGCCACACTTTTTCTGCACCCATATTCCGAAATACAAGTGCTTTTGTAACAAGATCATCAAGTCTGGCTGCCATTGCAACCGCTAACCATCGGATAGAAAAGAAAGTAATTGCAAGAAATATTTTCTGATATATATTTCTTCTGTCCTCTGCATACATCACAAGAAACGCTGCTATAACTCCAATCAGATATGCGGAAAAATTATCAATCTGTGGCGGAATCATATATAAAACAAGCATAATCGTAATATAAACAATACTGACTGCCGCAGCCCCTTTTTTCTTTTTTATATAGGGACAAACAAATTTTCCAAAATAGATTCCTGTAATCATAAGGAGTGCAATAACAGAAATTTTCGATGTAACCATCCAGCATTTTTCTACCAAACTCATCCGATTTCTTTTCCTTTCCTCTGATTATATTTCAAATACTGTTTTACAAACTCAGAATAATTCTGTTTTGCAATCAATGCAGTTCCATTTTCCATCGTCACACAATTTGCATCATATTTCTGAACATATTTGAAATGTACGAGGTAGGCTCTGTGTGTACGAAAAAAATCTGCTCCCGCAATTTCACTCAGTTCCTGCAATTTTCCATAATATTCAATATTCGTATCCCGTGTATGGATAATGACTTTTCGATTATATACCTCAGCATACACAATATCCTTCAAAAACACTTTCATATGGCTTCCTCCGGACTGCACCATCATGTATTTTTCATCCGATTGATTTTCAGAATATTTTTCAATGCTTCTGACTGCACATTTCACAACTTCCTCAAATTTTTCATCTGAAAATGGTTTCACCAGATAATGAAATGCTGCAACATCAAATGCCTGAAAAACATACTCCTCCACAGCAGTTACAAATATCAATACCATTCTTTCATTTTTCTGACGAAGAATCCTTGCCGTTTCCATTCCATCCATTCCTGGCATCTGAATATCTAAAAATAGAATATCCGGCTCACAACCACTTGCAATCAATTCATCACCAGACAAATATTTTTCTATTACTGCATCTGGTAATAATTTCTTTATTTTTTCCTCTAATATCAATCCTATAGATTTTTCATCATCGCAGACTGCTATTTGCATCTTGTCACTTCCTTACTTACATACAATTATATTTATTATATCGGAAAAAGTCTTTTAATAGCCAGCCGCCATGTTGCGAACAGACCTTTTTTTGTTGTGAAATAGAATATCACATATAACGCGTTATTTGCTTCCTGTTAATACGCGAAAGCACTGTATCTCAAACTCATTGAAATACCATGCTTCCCCGCATTTTCTATATCGTCCTATTGATATTATTACTTTACTATGCGACATACCTCTGGGCGTGACTGTATCTATCAAAAAAGAAGCCAGCAGTTTATTCACACACTACTGCCTTCCTATACTACTCATTTTATTTACTTCGCTGCGTCTCAGACAAGTTTTTCATTTTAAACACAACCTCTGTTTTCCCGACAGCCTTTTACATACCACCTGATTCCAACATATACCAGTTGCACGAATAATAAGAAAAATAGCAGATTGATTGGCAAGACTGTCTTTATCCAATCTCCAAAGTAGATTGCTATTTCCATGCTTATAAGTGTTACCAGTATGGTAATCATATCCCAGCAGCACTTCTTATATAACCCTGCAATCTTTATCCCGATGAATGCTAAAAGTATTCCTGCACTCACCAGACAGCCACCACAAACCAATATTCTTATCAGCCAATATCCAATTCCGGCAACGACTGGATTGGATATTCCATCACTAATCTGTGCCACATTCTTTCCTGTCAGTACAATCCAGCCAGCAATGGTCTGTATAAAAGTTGCGATTGTATCAAAGAATCTTCCACAATCAGAAATAAATACCTTTGACCGTATCATCTGAAAAAGAGTAGTTGATGCGGAATACCATATCAGCAGAAACATCAATGCTTCATACATAGCTGTTTTTGCTTTATATCTGCCTGCTATTTTTTCTCTCTGCGTATCATACCTTTCCTTCGCTTTCAGATAAGCTGTCTGGTTACAATTCTGACACTTTTGATAGAGCACCGGCTTTTCAACCGGTATCTCTACTTTTTTCTGATGAGAGAGTGCATAGTCCCGTTCCTGTTCTGCCTGCCTTAGCTTATCTTGATGGTGTTAGAATTTAAACAGTATAAGTTAGATATGGAATAATCCTTAATATAGATTTATTATTAAAGTTAAAGATTGGAGGATTAAGACATGGCTACACAGTACTCGGAAGAATTTAAGAAAGATGCGGTAAAATATTGGGAGGAGCATAAAGATTTAGGCATTAACGCATGTGCTAAAAATCTAGGCATATCCAAAAGTACACTATCTACCTGGCGTAAACTTTATGAAAGTAATGAAGGTAACATTCCAACCCGGGGAAGAGGCAATTACGAAAGTGATGATGCAAAAAAAAATGCTAGACTTAAGAAAGAATTAAGGGATGCACAGGATGCTCTGGAAATATTAAAAAAAGCAATCGGCATACTTGGAAACTAACAGAAGCTATATACCTTGAAACTGCAAATAAAGACAGAAA
>NZ_QUEB01000021.1:0-36622 GCF_003477845.1 Clostridium sp. AF34-13 | reverse complement strand
ACAGGCTATTATCTTTCCGCCTTACCTTTTACTTTTCCCAAAATTTCTTTACTCGTTCCCTCATATTATTTTTAGTCACAACCTCATAAGGATACCATTCTTTAGGAAATAATTTCTGGTACGACATTTGCATAAATCTTTCATCAAGTAAAAGTATCGCACCTCTGTCGGTGTCGGTTCTGATAACCCTGCCTGCTGACTGCAAAACCTTATTCATGCCGGGGTATCTGTAAGAATAGTCAAATCCGGATCTATCTTCTCTGTCAAAGTAATCCTTAAAAAGCTCATTTTCAGTGCAGACCATTGGAAGTCCGGTGCCTACAATGACAGCACCGATAAGTCTGCTGTCTTTTAAATCTATGCCCTCACCGAATATCCCACCCATGACACAGAAACCAAGTGTTGTGTTTGTGGGATTTGCCTTGAAATTCTCCAAAAATTCCTCACGCTGCTGCTCGTTCATTGACGGTGATTGTATAAATATACGAGGTGTTGTGTTTTTTTCGTTGTTGTAAGTGTCTTTTATATCTGATATTTCAGAAACATCAGTTTGTTGTTGATTCATAATTTTATTCGTTTTGGTTAAAATTTCAATTTCTTTAACCTTATTATAATCATTTGTTTCTATATTGCCATTATATAATTTAGTGAAATCTTCCTCATTATATGTCTTGCTAAAATTCTCCTCCACAAACGGCAGAACATCATCTATCATTTTATATGACGAGAAAAATATAAGATAGTTTCCCGTTTTTGCTGATACAAAGTCTGTGATGTAGTCGGCAATCTTTTTGTACTCCGCTGGACCACGCCTTGTATATTTGGTGCTTACATCACGCCCTATCATTATAAGTCTGTTTTCAGGGAGAAAAGGTGACGGGGCATAGACGGCATAGTCATCTGTTCCGCCTGCGAGCTGTTCCATATAGTATTTAATAGGAAGAAATGTTGCAGAGAAAAATATTCCGCATCTTCCTTTTTTAAGATAATTATCAAGGTTGGTAGATGGGTCCATACATTGCAAATGAAGTCTGAAATTACCCTCATCCGAGTAGTCCGAGTATATAATATATTTTTCATCAAGCAATTCGTATGTGTTCAAAAAAGACCTGGCGGAAAAATAGAAATCAAGCAGTCGCTCTCTTGTGTCGGGAATAAGTTCGCTGTTGTCCACACCATCAAATTCCATAAAATTTATCTGACCGTTGATATTTTTTGAACCATGTTTATTGTTGCGTGAGTCTTGAAGATATTCATCAAGATAATTTGCAAGCTGCATGAGTCTGATGACGAAATCTTCTATGTTAAGAATATCCCATTCCGTAAGTACATCACAGTCTCTTTTGAGTGCGAGAAGTGATTTGTTGCAGCGTTCAAGTGCATTTGTGATTTTTTTACTCATAAATCCGGTGAGTTTTTTCACAGCTAAAAATTCTTCTTTTATAAGTGTTGCAGAGTACATTTCTCTTGCTCTGTCAACGAGATTGTGAGCCTCGTCAATAAGAAAAATGTAATCGTTTGATGATGCTTCTGTACCAAAAAAACGCTTAAGACAGGCATTTGGGTCAAAAGCATAATTGTAGTCACCGATAACGGCATCTACCCATGTGGATATGTCAAGACACATCTCGAACGGGCAGACATTGTGCTTTTCGGCATATTCGGTCACGATTTCCCGTGTGATATGTTCCTCGTGTGTTATAACATCAAAAACTGCATCATTGACTCTGTCAAAGTGTCCTAGTGCACGGGGACATGAACCGGGATTGCACACGGGTTTGTCAAGAATACATATTTTTTCTTTAGCGGTGAGAGTGACATATTTTAGATGTAAGCCATTTTCTGTCAATATGTTAAATGCATCCTGTGCCACTGTTCTTGTAATAGTCTTTGCCGTGAGATAAAAAATCTTTTCGCTTAGGTTTTCTCCCATTGCCTTGACAGCGGGAAATACAGTGGAAATCGTCTTGCCGACACCTGTAGGAGCTTCTATATAAAGTCTTTTTTTCCTGAGAATAGTCTGATAAACACCTTTGACAAGAGTGTTCTGTCCGGGACGGTATTCAAAAGGAAATTCAATATTTTTAATTGAAAGATTTCGCTTTTCATGCCATTTTATTTCCCACGATGCCCATTTTGCATATTCGTGGAGAAGATCATAAAACCATTTTTCAAGCGTTTCAAAATCAATATATTCATTAAAGCGTTTGATTTCTTCGGTCGGAATATGACAATAAGTCATCTGTATTCCGATGCTGTCAAGCTTATGGGTTGATGCCCATATATAACCGTAACAGAGTGCCTGTGCCCTGTGGACTTCAACAGGATTTTCAAGAGATGCCAGTTCTCTGTAAACACCTTTAATCTCGTCGATATTATAACCTGTATCATCCGTAAAAATACCGTCAGCACGCCCCTCCACACATATTTCAAAATCAATGCCGTCATAATTTATGGGAACGGTGAGAGATAGTGCCGCTTCAGCCTGATAGCCTGCTTTCATTTTTCGCTGTATTTTTTTGTGGATGCGGGCACCCTCCTGCATGGCATCCGGGTCTTTAAGACCTGATGAGGTCGTGAGGTCGCCGCTTCTTAATATAAACTCGACAAGGTTTCTGACTGATATTTTAATGGTGTTCATAAATTTCTCCATCATAATAATTCTTTAAACATATCCCTGTCCCAAAGTACAACTCCAATTTTGTCGGCAAGTCTCTGTGCTGCTCTTGAAAAATAGCTGTTTGTCAAAACAACGGCAACATTACATTCATAGAAATCACGCCCGGCATAAACCTGCTGCACGGCATCAATGCCTACAGGACCGTGGTATCTTTTACACTGTATCGCATAAACAACACCGTCTCTCTCGGCGATAACATCAACACCAAAATCACCGCTGTTCTGTGTGCTCTCAGCAATCTCAAAGCCGTTGGCAACAAGAATATCACAGGTAAGGTCTTCAAATTCAAAACCATCCATATCGTCAAAATCAACAGCGTCATATATGCCCTTTTCAAAAAAGCCTGCACGCTTTCTTGCCCTGCATATTTTATAGACGCAGAACAGGAAGAATAAAAACCATATGCCGATGGAACTAAGGATAAATTTTATTTCTTTATTTTTACTATAATATAGGATAAATATTAAAATTACAAATGAAATGATAATGTATAAAGTGTATGTAATAATTTTTAAAATACTTTTGTTTCTTTTCATAGGCAGCAGTTCCTTTCAAGTGCTTTATTTTTAGGCGATAGCAAAACTGGCTGTGTTATGAGGAGGCAGCAGAGAGGATTGCAAATAGCCGCTTAAATTATGGATAATATAAGTATTGTAAATGCCTGTTTTTATGGTGGTAAGTTTTGTAAAAGTCTAATATGAACATATGTTCAAAAAGATTTTAACATTGCTATGCCCGAAAGTCAAGAAAATAGATTGGAAATAGGATTTATGCACAATTTGTGGATAACTTGTGGATAACTTGCAAAATCCATGTGGAAAATAAGTGGAAATATGGTTGAATTGCTGTTAATTGATGTTGAGAAATTGTGGGAAAATTCATGAGAACCAAATAAAACTGTAGATACTTATTAAAAACTGCCGATATAAATTTAAAGGAGTTATAAAGATAAGTTGTGAAGCAACGACTGCAGTCTGCTTATAAAATTAAAAATTTAAGAGATGAAAGACTGAATTGTCATAAATTATCGGTTGCACAACAGAGATGAACGGTGAGTTATAGATATACAGACGGACTGACAGTGTCAAATGAATTATGAAAAAATGAGTTAAAGAAAAAAGGCTCAAGTTTAGGAGGGAGTTTTATGGCAGTTGTAATTAACAGTGGTTCGCTGTTTCAGGCAGGGGGTAAACAGATTGGGCATGGAACAAAGAGCAGCAGGACGGATAATGCAAAGCGAAAGAAAAATGTATCGACCGCCGGAAGATACAGCAGTGCTAAAAGGGATGCCGGCGTGAAAAGTTCCGGGGTTGATATTAGAACGGAGAATGGAATAGGAATTTCGGTAAACAGGGCGGGAACCGGAGATAAAAGTACATATCTGACGGAAGATGACGGTGTTATGCTTGAACTTAGTGAGGGTAATGAAAAGGCTGAAAATATGGATGCTGTTTCTGATAAAGCAAATAAAACGGCAGCAGGAAAGAATAAGAACGGCATTGAAAACAGTGAAGATAATGAGAACAGTGTTTTGATTAGTGAAGCTTCGGATAAGGAGTCACAGAAAAGTAAAAAGGAAGAGGAATACGAAAAGTTTGAAAAACAGCTTGAGAGTCTGAAAGATATGCTTGACAGGATGAAAGAGACTCAGAAGAATATCAAAAAAACAGAGACGAAAACAAAGAAAGTTTTAAATTACAGCTATAAAAAGGTATCGTCAAGTATTCGGAGTGCAAAAAGTGTTTCGCAGGCGAGTAATGCCGTTTCTAGTGCAAGTTCAAATCTTGCGGCTCTTAAGAGAAAGGCGGCAAGTGGAAATTACGATGATGATGAGATTAATATTGCGATTTCCCATGCAAAGAAAATGATAGCCGTTGCTAAAAAGAAACTTGCAAATATCAAGCAGGAAGTTATGAACAAAAAGGATGATGATAAATATATTTCATCAAAGAAAGATGTTGTTATGAGGATTTCTGAAGAAAAAATAAGGGTCTGGCAGCAGAAAGAACTTAACGAGATTGAGGAGGAGATAAGGAAACAGGAGCAAAAAGAAAAACTGGCTCACAGAGGTGAGGAAAATAATAAAATGCTCGATGCGGATATGACTTATCTCAAAGAAAAGATTGAAATCTGGAAACGAGGCGGCGGAGATCTTGGTATCATGATGGCACAGAGTCAGGGAGCGGGAATTGGCATTGATATGACACAGGCAATTACAGATACTTCAAAACTTGCCACAGAGCAGACTATGATTTCGGCAGAGCAAAGTGAAGGAGGACAGACGGAAGTTGCGGCAAGTATAAATCTGTCAGTGTGACAGAAATATCTGCTTTTTGATAAATTTTATTCATCAGTCATGGTTAATCAGAAAATTATTTCATGCTAAAATATAATGATGTTGGGGTAAAAAGGTATTTTGCCCATCAAATAGCAATTTGTATGTAAACATACATTGTTATCTGCTTTTGACCCTTAGTAAATACATAAAACATTATAGGCATTTGCACAATTAACATAGCCTATAAGTAGTTTGACAAATACCTAAACATTAAAAAATGGAAAGGGGATTTATAAAGAACCATGAATGATGATAGTGAAGTTTTAAAAAATCAGGTGCTTATGGCACTCTGCGACAATGTTGACGAGGAAAAAAATGTATCGTCGATAGCTAAGATATTAAATGAAAAGAGTTACAAGATAAGCAGAGTGTTGTCGGCACTTGAACAGGAAGGGCTTGTGGATAAAAAAGTCGAGCGTCATCCGAGACTGACAGAGACTGGCAAAAAGAAGATTGAGGAGTACAAATATAAGGTTGGGATTTTTATTAATCACCTGCTTTATGAGGGGATAAGCGAAGAAAATGCAAAAAAAGATGCCGTCAGATGGGCACTAAGTGCATCCGAGGAGACAATGAATGTGCTTGATGAAGCCAATGAGCGTTACAGGATAAAAAATGAACTCAGGGGGGAGTGTGCGTTCAGCGGAAATATTCTTTGCAAACTTATGAGGGATGGTGATTATAAGTTTTCGTATGTATTTTACAGAATGTGTTCGGAGGACGGCAATGTGCTTTCAATGGCTAATAACGGATTTGAAAATCCTTGTACGCTGAGTGTGAAAAACGGAAAAGGTACGATAAGGTTAAAATCAAAGAGAGTATCTGCAAATTCAGCAGTCAACGGTCATATGATGATGGGAGAGGTGAGCAAGGTCATGTATTTTGATGGGATTACATATAAAGAAGCCATCAAAGAGGGTGATGAGATACTTATCCCGGTAAATATGATACAGTTTGTCAACTCCGGAATAGGCATAGGTCAGTTTATGAACGGAACAGTAAATATGAAAATGCAATGTTCGGTGGGAAATGTGCATATGCCGGAGTCGGTTGCATTATTTTCAATGACAATATAATACGAATATACAATAAAGAAAAATCAGGCTTGCAATCAGACTTTCAACCTCAATGCAGATAAAAATGTTGGGTAGTGAACTTTAAATATGCAATAATGCACTATGTGTTAAAAAAAGTGTGCAAAAGACATTTTCAAACGGCTATATGGGTGAGAAAAGTAGGAGAAAAGCCGAAAAAACACTGAAATTACTGATAAAATATCTCATGTAAAAAAATAGTTGCACGATTGCACCGAAAATATTAAATACTGAAAACAAGCGGTTTCAGCATGGAATTATTTGGAAGTTGACTAAGTTTTCTCAATTAATAATGGATTTCGTGCAAATATGCATTAAAAAAATATTCTTGCAAAAATCAAATGCTCTGATATACTTAAGCGTCGTAAGGAACGATGTAAAGCGTTTTTACAATGATGTTGACAATAGAGGTAACAAAGTGGCTGCCAATTAAGTTATTGTCAGCAGCTTTTTTTTGAGATTTGAGTTAGATGCATATAACTTGAAGCAGAAAAAGGTAACTCAAGGTTGTCAAAATGAACTTAAACCTGACATTAAAATATTTGGAGCGAATACATCGGTCGGATTTTGAAAAGCAGGTAGTGCAATTTTAATTCTATTCTTTTAAGGAGGATAACATGAGAAAGAAAAATATCTTTTGTAAGGCGGCGGCAGGAATACTTGCGGCGGCATTGGTCGTAACAAGTGCACCGACTAACAATATGGTGTTTGTCAAAGCGGCTGAGAGCAGTTCGCAGAGTGATGCGGCGTCAGAAGCATTGGCAGAAACTATAAAAAAGGCAGAGGCATTAGTGGAGACAGACTATTCGACAGATAGTTGGGAACAGTATAAACCACAAATAGATGAAGCTGTCGCAAAGGCAAAGACGGCAGCGGGTTCGGCTATATCAACATCTGACAGTAATCTTAAGAAACTGTTGAGAAAACTTAAGGCTGCAGCAACCGAAGCTGAAATAGAGAAACTTAAGGCAGCAGTTGAAACAGGAGAGACTTTCCTTAAAGAACATACGGAAAATGAATATACGGAGAAGTCATGGAAGAACTATGGAATTAAGATTTCAGACAATGTAACTAAGGCAAAAACTCTTAAGGAAAGTATAGATACAAATGCAGGCAAACGCAGAGAATCAGGTTATGATGTTAGAGTTGCTGCAAACAATATTACTGACAATATTTCAAGACTTATCAAGTCAAGTGATAAAACAAAACTTGAAGCCCTTATAAAAGAAGCTGAAAATCTCAATGAGGAAGACTATACGGCAGATAGCTGGAAGGATGCTTCAAAAGCTATTTCATCAGCAATCGCTATCGCAAATGAAGAAATATCAATTCGTGGAGACAAGAACGACGAATATACTGGAAGGCAGGCACTTATAGCTGCTATGGATAAGCTGGAGCTTGCACAGGTTACTGTCGGACGAGGAAGTTTTCAGAAGAAACTTGCCCCCGGAACTTACAGTATTCCTATTGAGCTGTTGAACGGAGGAAGATCCGAGTCGACAAAGCAGTACACATCAGCAGGATATATGAAAGAGACATCTATGGCGGGAGGTTGTTTCCCGGGAAATGCAACTCTTGTAATCCACAAGGACGGAACTGCTACACTCACGACGGCAACACAGGCTATAGAAGCTATGGGGATGTCAGATGCTGCAAATGACTGGACTGTATATGAGAGTACACAGAATTATCTTGACGGAAATGCAACAGCAACAAGCGGAAACCGTTATAAGGCTCATGTTGATAAGACATATACAGTGAATGGAAAGAAAAAGCCTGCCCAGATTTCATTTATTGTGCCTGACCTAAAGCAGAATGTTGTTGCAGTCAGAATGTATATAAGTGTTATGAGCATCAATCAGGATGCGTGCATTGGTCTTGACTGGGCAAACATTGAGAAAGTAAGCGATGATACGGCGATTTCCGAGATGGAAAAAGAGTATGTTACATATGATGCGTCTGCAAAGGCTGATGTAAAGACTGACATGGCAGAGGCAGTTAAGACAATGAGTGAGGGTGTAACTGTCAAACTTGCCTCAAATGCTGAATTTGATGAGGATGTGACTGTTAAAGGCGGAACACTTGACCTTAACGGATATACTCTCGCACAGAAAGCTAACATCTTTACGGTAAGAGGAGATGTGACAATAAAGGATAGCAGTAAGGATAAGACAGGAAGCATCACACATGAGCGTTATGATGAGGCTATAAATACATCTACATCAATAGCCGTGGCTGCTGGTTCACTTACGGCTGACGGAGTTGCCATTGAGGGACAGATTGGTAACTACATAATGTCTGATGGTTATGTTTGTATGCAGGATTTACCTCATATCGCTGTGACTCTTAAAAACTGTATGCTTACAAATAATGCTGTGACAACAGGCTTTACAGGATACGGCAGAAATACAAATAATGTTTATTTTGGCTATCTCAATGAGGGTATTGATTTTGAGATGGATAACTGTACGACGGACAATCTGGTTTCCGTAGGTCATGGCGAGAAGGAAAAATCAGTAGTAAAAAACAGTAAATTAGGAAAATTAGAGCTTATGGGAATAAGTGCTGATGTTGAAGATTGTGAGGTGTCGGACAAAGCAACAGTTGATGTTTCAGGAAAGGCAGTAGTAAAGAACAGCAAATTCAGCGGACTTTCATTAGGCTCGAATGAAGATACGGAACTTGATAATGTAACATCAATCCTTGCGGAAAACAACAACTTAAAAGCTGCACTTACGGTAGACGGTGCAGGAACAGTCACAATAAAAAATGGTGTATATTCGGCTGAAAAATCAAGGTCAGGCGTTGGAATTTTAGTAAATGGAACACCTGCAATGATAGAGGGCGGTTACTTTAAGGCTGTTGAAGGAAAGGACGCCGTGAGCGGACCTTATGAGACAAAGTCAGGATATATCTTAGGCGAGGTAAGTGATGGAGAGTATGCAGGATATACAACAGTCGTTGAGGGTACTGAAAAGGAGGACCCGGATGTAAAATATGCTGCAACTATCTACAATGCAGACGGAAGTGTTGCCAAGAACATAAAGGAAAAGGATGCATCACTTGCTCTCATTTATGCTAAGGACGGTCAGACTGTTAAGTTAAACGAGGATATGGATGTGAGTTCAGCAGACTCATTCACATTCTACAAAAACTTTACGCTCGACCTCAATGGTTATCTGTTGAAACTCGGTGACAATGCAATCACAGGAAATGCAGGAAAGTGTACTATTGTAGACAGCTCAGAGAAAAAGACAGGAAAAATCACAACAAGCACCGCCGTGTTTGCAGGTAATTCAAAAACAACAGCTCTTGTACTTGACGGTGTAAATGTTGAGGCGTTAGCAATGGCATTGATGTCAGTAGGTCATGTATATGTTAAGAATGGTACAAAGGTAACAGGTGCGGCATATCTCACAGCGTTAATGGGAGCAGGTCCTACACATATTTATGACAGTACATGGATAATAGGCAAGCAGGATTTACAGGGAACTGAAATCACACAGGAAGCTGCAAAGGAGCTTCTTGAGGGTTCGGTACGCATGGCACAGTACAGTATTAAAGAAAATGAAGACGGTTCATTCACTGTATCAGCAAAAGAACTCGGTAAACAGATGAGAGCATTTGAGGAATTAAATCCTGATGATTACACGGAAAGCTCTTATAAAACAGCAAAAGAAATTTATGATGAAATAGATGCAACAGCAGACGATGATGTGACAGAAGATATTTCAAAAGAATTTGTCACAAAACTTATAAATGCCATGAAAGCACTTGTAAAGATTGCTTCTTCTGACGAATTAGCAGGACTTAACAGTGCCATTGAGAGTGCATCAGCATTAGATGAAAACTCATACACGGCTGCAAGCTGGAAGGATGCGGACATTGCGTCAGCAGTTGCAAATGCAAAAACAGCGGCAGAGGGCAAAGAAAAAGATAGTGTGGTAAATGCAAAGGCATCACTTGACAGTGCAGTTGCAAAACTTGTAAAAGCAGGAGATAAGACAGCACTTGAAGCAAAGATAAAAGAAGCAGATGCAATCACAGAGAGTGATTATACGGCAGAGTCTTATAAGGCATTAAAGGATGCGGTTGCGGCAGCAGGACAGCGAATCACAGAGCGTGCGGCACAGGCAGAACTTGATAAAGCAGCGGCTGATATTCAGACTGCAATATCAAATCTTAAGAAGAAAGAAGCACCGGGCATACCAAGCCAGACACCTACACAGACACCTGCACCGACAGAAAGTGCAGTGCCGGCACCGGCAAACACACCGAGTGCAGAGCCGACTAAGAAGCCGGAAGAGTCAACAGAACCAACAGCAACACCAACAGTTAAGCCGACGGTAAAACCAACTAAGAAGCCGACAAAGACACAAACGGTTAAGGTTGCGGCAGTTAAGGGTGTCAAAGTAAAGAATGTCAAGAAACTTAAAGCTGTTGTCTCATGGAAGAAAGTTTCAAAGGCATCAGGCTACGAAGTATATCGTGCTAACAAGAAGAAAGGCAAATTTAAGAAGATAGCAACTATTAAAAAGGGTAGTATTGTCAAATATACAAATAAAAAATTAAAGAAGAAAAAATCATACTTCTTCAAAATAAGGGCATACAGAGTTTCAGGAAAGAAGAAAGTATATGGAAAGTATTCTTCAACAGTAAAGGTAACTATTAAAAAATAATTTTTATTAATGCAAAGGCAATGTAGGTCATGCCGGTGAGGTATCGACTTAAGAAATGAGGAGTTAAGATGAGATTGAAGAAATGGCAGACAAAATTTGCGGCAGTAATGCTTGCAGGAGCCATGGTATTCGGTCAGTGTGCATGGGCTGCCACAGATGATGTGGTGGCTTTTGCCGCTGAAAACAGTACGGTGGCATTTGGAAAATCAGCAACAGCTCTTAGCAAAAACAGTACATACATAGTGCCGTTGTCACTTAAAAACGCTAATAATCTTGAGCAGGAGTCAGCGGCAAAGGAGAGCATCGGAAAGTACGGAGTGCTTAAAATTGATGAAAACGGCGATGCAGCTCTCAATATTGTGCTTAGAAGCGTTACAGTTGGAACAGCGACTGATTATGCAACGGATTATAAGATTTATCAGTCACAGACAAAGCCAAATACAGGTGATGCGTCTGTCAATGCGACTGTAATCTCAACACAGGATGTGTATTTTACAAACGGAAGTGAACAGAAAGCAAAGACAGTTCCAAAGGAGATTTCATTTAAGATTCCTGATGCGGCAAAGATGGAAAACGGAATTTATATGAGTATGTTTGTTGAAGCAATGGGTTATGCACCTGACGCTTATCTTTTGGTCGATTATGCAAATGCCGTGCTTTCGGGAGATACTTCTCTCAACTATACAACAGAGCAGGGAGTGTCAGAGGTTCAGCAGTTCGGAAAATATAATGTAGGCGTAAAAGTCAGCGTAAAAGACGGTCAGATAAGTGATGTTGTCATAGAGGGTTCTGATTTTAAGGGCGATTCTGCAGATGAAAATCAGGTTTATTTCAACAAAGCCGCAAAAGGAATGAAAGAAAAACTTGTCGGACTTTACCGCAATGATGCTGAAAAACTTAACGGACTTGATGCAGTTTCAGGAGCGACCGCTTCATCAAATGCAATTAAAGAAGCGGCAATGAATGCACTTGGTGTGACGATTGAAAAAGAAGTTATCCCTGATGCACCTACGGAAGCCTTGAAACCGGGATTTTACAGCATTGAGTTAAAAGATCGCACGGATGTTGTTGACCACGGACTTGTCGGGGAAGAGAAAAAGGCACTCGGTTATATCCGTGTTGATGCTTCGGGAAAAATGTACCTTACATATCAGATGGTTTCCGGTTCTGACAAAGAGCCGCTTTATGTACTAGGATATAACGGCTGGTATAAGGGAAATAACATTTCAGCGGAAAATCTTACTATGGACGGGGTGACTTATGAGACGGAGTCAGCCGAAGTTCCAACTATCGGTCAGCAGAATGTCGTGACGAACATTACAGTTCCGCTTGACGGTTTGAGACAGACTTATGTAAATAATGTTTATCTTTATGTTGAAGCCATGAAAAAACTTGACGGAGTTGTTTCGGGAGTTAATTTTGATAAAGGTAAATTTAATATTGATTCAACAGTTACACTTTACTGGGACACACTTACCGCATTGACGGATGAAAATGAGCAGGCTTTAGGCTTTGCTTCATTGAGTGACGGAGTTTATAAAGTTACGGGAAATATGCAGAAGCCTGACGGAACGGTATCAATGAGTGACAGTGCTATAAATCACAATATAAAACTTACCGTTAAAGATGGAGTTTATTATCTGACACTTGATTTTAACAGTCTTACTATCGGAAGCCTTAAGGGGTATCTTAGCAAATTGAGATACTATGATACGGGATATAAACCTGATACACAGACAAATCCTACGGGAATATTAAAAGATGTTACGATTGATGATTATCAGACATATACCGACGGAGTGAAACTTACTGACACGCTCGGAACTGATTATCCGAATAAGGTTACGATAAAGGTAATACCGGAGGCATTGTACGATTTTTCTTATAATAACAAAAATATATCAGCAGGAACAGTTCCTTTGCAGGTGTTTGTACCGATAATGGAAGCAATCACAAAGGGAACAGGTACACAGCCGGTTTATCTTAAGCTTGACCTGTCAACTGTTACTGCGACAACAGCGGATGATGCGGCATTTAATGAGACAGAGGCAAAACAGGCAAATCCAAATGCGTCGGCTGCACCAGTGGAAAGTTCAAAGCCGGATGGCACAGCAACACCGGGAAACTCAGCAACACCAGACAGTACATCAAAACCGGGTGCTACATCAAAACCGGGTGCTACATCAAAGCCGGGTAGTACATCAAAACCAGATGAAAGCATAAAGCCAGGTGAAACACCATCTCCTGAAAATTCATCAGCACCGATGGAAACATTAAAGCCGGGTGAAACATCAAAACCAGATGAAAGCATAAAGCCAGAGCAGACAAACAATCCTAACCCTGGTAGTTCAACAAAAAAAGTAAAGGTAGGAACAAAGGCAAAGGTAGCAGGAAATACTTATAAAGTAACAGCAAAGGGAAAGGTTACACTCATTGCTGCAAAGAAAAATGTGAAAAGTGCAACTGTTCCACGGACGGTTAAGATAAAGAGAGTTTTGTTTAAGGTAACTGCTATTGCACCGAATGTATTTAAGAATAATAAGAAACTTACAACTGTTATAATTGGAAAATATGTGACAAAAGTTGGAAACAATGCGTTTAAAGGCTGCAAGAAACTTAAGACGGTTAAGTTTGCAAAGGGTATTTCAGCTAAGACAAAGAAATCCCTTAAAAAGCAGATAGTAAAAGCCGGGGCAAAGAAAGCTAAATTTAAGTGATTTTTGGATACAGATAAGCATTTTATACTGACGGGTCGCAAAGCGATTGCGTTTATCAGTAAACAGCAAAGGCAGATTGTGAATGACCGCTTTACATACAGGTATGAATTGATATAGAGAAAAAGTTTAATTTTAGTGAACAGGAGGTTCGACATGAGATTTTTAGGAAAACATAAGGTGATGGCATGGATTTTGGCGGTTGCTCTTGTTTTAGGTCTCATGTCGGATTTTTCCATTTTTGAGAGTACAAAGAGGGTTTATGCAGGGGATTTTAACGATGGAGTTTATACGATTGAGGGAAGGTTAAGACACGCGACTCTTGACCAGCCGTCAATGGGTGATTCGGCAGTTACGCAGCCGATGAAGATTATAAAAAAAGGAAACAGCATAAGTTTGAGATTGGAGTTTAAGTCACTTACATCGGGTATCTTTAAAGGGTATCTGTATGGATTTTATTATTTTCCGTCATGGAATGACAGTGAAAATGTGCCTAAATCAGCAACGGCAGAGAGCGTAAAAGTGACTGAGTATTATGAGGGAGTTTATGATGAGTACAACGACCCTGACACGGGGCTTGACTCAAATGTAAAAGGAAAATTATATCCGCATTATGCGTTGATGCCTATAGAATGGAAACAGGGTATGGCTTGGATTCAGGTTTATGTGCCTGTTATGGAGGCTATAAACAAGGGCGGTGGAACGCAGTTTGCGAGATTGTTATTAGATTGGAACACTCTTAAAAAAACGGACGAAAAGGCGGATGATATTGTGGGGACGGCAGAGCCGTCTGCAACAAAAAAACCGTCAACGGACAGCGAAAATACAACAACGAAAAAGCCGTCAACGGACAGGGAAAATACGGCAACAAAAAAACCGTCAACGGACAGGGAAAATACGGCAACAAAAAAACCGTCAACAACGGGCAGTAAAAATTCTTCTAAGAAAAATAAGAAGCTGAATATAAAAAAGCTGACTGATGGAACTTACACGATAACAGGGAATATGTTAAAAACTGATAAAAAGAGCAGCTCAATGTCAGATAAAGCAATAAATCACAATGTTTTATTGCGTGTAAAAAATGGAAAATACACGCTTATACTTGATTTTTCAGGACTTACGGTTGGAAGTGCAAAGGGGTATCTCGGCAGGCTTAAATATTTTAAAGCAGGCTATAAGGTGACCAAAAACGGTGTACCTCAGGGTAAGACTGCGGCGGCTAAAATCGTTTCTTTCCAGAAGAAAAACGGTAAGAAACTGACTGATACATACGGAACAAATTATCCGAAAAAGGTTTCTTTTCCTATGATAAAAGAAGCGAAGAAAAACGGCTATGTGCCTATGCAGGTGTTTGTGCCTATTATGGATGCGATAAGTAAAGGTTCGGGAACACAGCCTGTCTATCTTAAACTTGACCTTAATTCTATCGTTGCCGGGAAAAAGAGCACTTCGGTGAGTAAATCTTCAAAGAGTAAAAAGTCATCAAAAAAGACAAACGCATCAAAAGGCGGCAGTTCGGCGGGAAACAGTGTATCAGATAAAAATACATTGACGGCAGACGGAAGTTTGTCAAACAGTGTGGCAGGTTCAGATGCAACAGATAATAAAAGCGGTACATCGGGCAGTGTGGTGAGCGGAAAAGTTTATTCGTGTAATATAGTGCCTTGTTACAGACATCCGGTTACAAACAAAGTCGAGGACGCAGGCGGCGAGAGTTCATACGCGACAGGACAGGGAATGGTAGAGAGTGTTCTTAAGACTTCGGGAATGTTGGAGCAGACGGATAACGGTCAGTGTTATCTCACAATGCGTGTGGGTCTTATGGATTACACTTCAGACCACAAGTTTTATGTGCAGAAAAGAGGGGCGGCATCATGGCAGCAGGTCAGTCCTACAGTGACAAAAAAAGGCTCAGACAGTAACGGAAAAACGGCGGATTATTGTATTTCTCTCTCTGATAAGAACAGCATCGTAAAGGTTTCAATGTATGTCCGGCCAATGGGAAGAAATGTTGTATTTTACGCATATGCTAAAAATTTCAAGTCAGGAAATGTATCGGGAATGGCTGTTACACATGTGTCCGCAAACGCATCATCAGATACAAGGACGGATAACACGAAAACTTCTGACAGTGATTTATCGGGGGATGCGTCTGGTTTAGAAAATGACAGTACAGCATTGATCGGTAATACATTGTCAGATGTAAACACTGAGCTTTCGGAGTCAGGACTTTCTGATGCACAGGGATTGAGTCTTTCGACAGAGAGCAAAGAAAACGGCTCTGATGTGTCTGAAACAGCAGAAGCGGCTTCTGATGGAAACAGTACGCAGACCGCAGGCGGTAATAACTCAAAGTCAGAGGATATGACAATGGCTAAATGGGTGATAGTGCTCACGATTTCAATAACATTATCGGGACTTGTTCTCATAGCGGCAGGTGCAGGTGTTACTTATTATTTCAGGCGTAACTGGCGAAGATGGGGAGAGGAGATGGAAGATGATGAAGAAGAATGAGGTTAAAAAAAATGGGTTTATCGCAAATAAGTATAAGAAAAATAAACTTATAAAAAATGGATTTTTCACAAACAGGCATAATAAATTGCTAAAACTTGGTGTCATATTAGGTTTTTCAATCTCTTTTCTGCTCGGCGGCTGTGTAAACCAGCATCCGGACAAAGAGCAGGCATCTACAAAAGAAACCGTTGCAGACAAAAATTCATCGGAAGATGGGAAAAATACAACAGCAAAAGACAACTCATCGGAAGATGGAGAAAACACAACAGCGAGTGACAACTCATCGACAGATTGGAAAGACATAACAGCAGACAAAAATTCATCAGCAGATATTGATATAAATTCAATGCTTGAGATTACAGATAAGTACGAGAGAGCGGCAGTTGAGTCGGCGAAAGAAAAGGTTGAGAAACTTGGGAGAAATCCACGCATAATCGCAACTTCGCCTGCTACGGCAGATATTTGTGACAAACTTAATATTGACCTTGCAGGTGTCTGTTCGTCAACAGTCTCGACAATTCCGTCAAGATATAAAAATGTCAAAAAAATCGGTACGGCTATGAGCCCCGATATGGAAATCGTATCTTCGGTTCAGCCTGACTGGATATTGTCTCCGTCATCATTGAAAAGTGACCTTAAACCTAAATATGAAGCCATTGATACGGAGTGGGCATTTTTAAATCTGAAAAGCGTGCAGGGAATGTACCGCTCAATACAGGAATTGGGAATTATTTTTGACAGGGAAAAAGAGGCTGACAGCCTTATAAATGAGTTTGTGGCTTTTTATAAGAAATATAAAAGTGAGAATAAGACTAAAAGTCATCCAAAAGTTCTTATTCTTATGGGACTTCCGGGAAGTTACATAATAGCAACTCCAAATTCGTATGTGGGAAATCTTGTAGAGCTTGCAGGCGGTGAAAATGTCTACAGTGACATAAAACAGGAATTTCTTACGGTAAACACGGAGGATATGAAAAAGAAAGAACCTGATATTATACTCCGTGCGGCTCATGCGATGCCAAAACAGGTTATAAAAATGTTTAATAATGACTTTAAGAAAAACGATATATGGAAACATTTTAATGCCGTAAAAGAAGGCAGAGTCTATGACCTTTCGTACGATAAATTTGGAATGAGTGCGACATTTAAGTACAAAGAGGCACTTGCTGAATTAAAACAGGACTTTGAACGCAGATAAGCATCCCCCCGCTACTGGTGTGCAGGACATTAATTAGATAGCATACTAAGCATAAAAATATATGGAGAAATGAGGGTTAAAATGGATTTAAAAGAAAATGACATACTTTCAAAAGACCATAAAAATCTGAGAAATAAGCGTATAAGAACAATCGTATCATTTGTTATGATTATCATTTTACTTGTAATATTATTTTTTATATCGGTAAATATAGGAAGTCTAAAGGTTTCATTTAAAAAGTTGTTTGACGGTCTTTTTATAAAATACAATCCTGATGTAGCAACTATCTATGACCTTCGTTTTCCGAGAATAATAATATCAATGCTTGCGGGGGCGGCAATAGCGGTTTCGGGTGTACTGTTTCAGGCGGTGCTTAAAAATCCGCTTGCTGATCCGGGGATTATAGGTATATCAAGCGGTGCAGGATTTGCGGCAGTATGTATAACGGCATTTGCACCGACGCTTTATTTCTTTACACCCGTTGCCGCCTGCTTTGGCGGTATAGCGGCATTTGTTATCGTTTATGCTCTTTCGTGGAAAGGCGGTTTAAGTCCGTTGCGTATTATACTTACGGGTGTTGCTGTAGAAGCATTCTTCACGGGAATGTCAAGTGTTGTAAATTCCATGTCAGGAGGTGACAGAACAGGTGTGGCATCTATTGTCGAGGGAAATATCACCCAGAAAACATGGGACGATGCAGCGACATTGTTTCCGTATGTTGTCGTGGGACTTGTGCTCTCGGTGCTGTTTATAGGAAGATGCAACCTGCTTGCACTTGAGGATAAAACAGCGAGAAGTCTTGGTGTAAATGTAAACCGTACGCGTATAATAATCTCAGTTATAGCAGTAATACTTGCAAGCATCTCGACAGCGGTTGTCGGGGCAATAAGTTTTCTTGGACTTATCGTGCCACATATAGGCAGAATACTCGTCGGCAGCGACCACAAAAGACTTGTACCGTTTTCGGTGTTCGCAGGAGCATTTACATTTTTGCTTGCCGACACGATAGGGAGAACGATATGCCGTCCGTATGAGGTCAGTGCGGCGGTTGTTATGAGTGTTATAGGTGGACCGTTCTTTATTTTACTGCTTAGGGGAAAGAGGTGATTAGATGAGCGATGATAAGAAATGTGATTATATGATGAAAGTTAAGGAGCTTTCGTTTTCTTATGGAAAGAACAGAATTTTAAATAATATTTCGCTTAAAATTCCTGAGGGCAGGATTACAACTATTCTGGGTGCGAACGGATGTGGCAAGTCTACTCTTTTCTCATTGATGACTAAAAATCTCGTGCCTGACCGTGGCAGGATTTTTTTGCAGAGAAAAAATATCGGCGGTATGTCACTTGGAGAGTTTGCTAAGCGTGTTTCCATCGTTCACCAGTACAATACGGCTGCCGCTGACATGACTGTTGAAAGACTTGTTTCTATGGGTAGGACACCGCATCATAAAATGTTTGGCGGTGGGAATGGTGATGACGAGGAACTTATAAACATGGCTCTTGAGGTCACAAATCTTTTGGCGTTTAAAGAGAGAGAAATTGGAAAATTGTCCGGAGGACAAAGGCAGCGTGTGTGGATTGCAATGGCACTTGCACAGAATACAAAACTTCTGTTTCTCGATGAACCGACAACTTATCTCGATATAAGATACCAGCTTGAAATACTCGAACTGGTTAAAAAACTTAACAGGGAGTTTGGGATTACGATAGTTATGGTACTGCACGAGATAAATCAGGCAATCCGTTTTTCCGATTCGATAATAGGTCTTAAGGACGGAAATGTGCTTGCACATGGAAATCCGGAGGAGATTATCACAAGTGAACTGCTTGAGCAGCTCTACGGTGTGAAACTTGGTGTGACTGAGATTGACGGACACAAATATGTGCTTACAGCAGGATGATACGAAATGGAGATTTATATGAATAATAAAATAAACCCGCTTAAATTTTTGTGGGTGCTTTTGGGATTTTTGAGTCTTGCACTTGGCACGATAGGAATCGTACTTCCTATACTGCCTACAGTACCGTTTTATATGGCAACGGTATTTTGTTTTGCAAAAAGCTCAGAAAGGCTTCATTCCTGGTTTACATCAACCGGACTTTACAAAAAGCATCTTGAAAGTTTTGTTCAGAAAAGGTCAATGACGGTAAAAAGCAAGTGTACCATTATGGGAAGTGTCACTATTGTTATGGCATTTGGTTTTATAATGATGAGCAGGGTGCCTGTCGGAAGAATATGTCTTGCCGTTGTATGGCTCTGTCATGTGATTTATTTTATTTTTTATATTAAAACTGAAAAAGAAACAGAAGAAATTCCGCGGGAATTGACGGAAAAATAGATAACATATCAAAATATTGCTGTGCATGAACAGTAATAATCAATATGAAGGGACGGGGAATGACATGATAAAAACAAGACTTGTGAGGTTATTATCCCATGCAAAAAAATATATAGTCTACAATGTGATGTGGCAGTGGATGGCACTTATTGCACAGGTGGTTTCGGTGTTTACGATAGCGGGACTGTTTGGAAAACTGTATGCAAAAAAAGCAGCATCGGGTGATATTGTTAAGTGTGCCTGCGTGTTTGCGGCGGTTCTTGTTGTGCGTTTTTTATGTGACAAGATGGCGGTGGGAGCGTCATATAAAGCGAGCGTTGATGTGAAATGTATTTTGAGGGATAAAATTTATGAAAAATTGCTAAAACTCGGTGTGTCCTACAATGAAAAAATTGCGACTTCCGAGGTGGTGCAGCTTTCAACGGAGGGTGTCGAACAGCTTGAAATTTATTTTGGCAAATATCTTCCACAGCTTTTTTACAGTATTCTTGCACCTGTTACGCTTTTTATCGTGCTTGCGGCAAAGGCGAGCATAAAGGCGGGTGTTGTTCTTCTCCTCTGTGTGCCTTTAATCCCTGCTTCGATTGTGGCAGTTCAAAAAATTGCAAAAAAACTTTTAAATAATTATTGGGGAATATACACGGAACTTGGCGACTCGTTTCTTGAAAATCTTCAGGGACTTACAACGCTTAAGATTTACCAGGCTGACGGCATGAAAGCTGAGCAGATGGACGAGGAGGCAGCAGAGTTCAGGAAGATTACGATGAAAGTTCTGACAATGCAGCTTAATTCAACAAGCGTGATGGATATTGTTGCGTACGGTGGGGCGGTAGTCGGAATGATAGTGGCTTTAAGTGAGTTTTTAAAAGGAAATATAACACTTGAACAGACACTTTGCATTGTACTTTTAGCAAGTGAATTTTTTATACCGCTGAGACTTCTCGGTTCATTTTTTCATATCGCAATGAACGGAATGGCGGCGAGTGACAAGATTTTCGGACTTCTTGATTTAGAGGAAGATAAGACAGGAAAAGTCATATTTACTAAAGAACAGCTTAAAAATCTGTCAGTGCGTTTTGAGGATGTAAATTTTTCATACAACAGTGACCGAAAGATTTTAAATGATGTATCGCTTGATATTTCACCGGGTTCATTCGTATCGCTCGTCGGTGAGTCGGGCTGTGGAAAAAGTACGATAGCGGGACTTATTTCAGGAAAGAATAAAAAATTTAACGGCAGACTCACGCTCAGCGGTGTTCCGATAGGAGATATAGCGGAGAGTGAACTGATGCGTCATGTGACAGTTGTGAGACATAATAGTTATCTTTTTAAGGGGACGGTGAGGGAAAATCTTATCATGGCTGATTTAGGTGCAGACGATGAGAAACTTAAAGCGGTTTTGATAAAAGTAAATCTCTGGGATTTTGTGAGCGAGAACGGCGGACTTGATATGGAGATTGCTGAAAAGGGCGATAATCTTTCAGGCGGTCAGTGTCAGAGGCTTTGTATTGCAAGAGCGATTTTGCATGATAGCGAGATGTATATATTTGATGAGGCTGCCTCAAATATTGATGCCGAGAGTGAGGGCATGATAATGGATGCGATACACGAACTTGCAAAAACAAAAACGGTGCTTTTAATATCACACCGTCTGTTCAATGTAATATCATCAGATAATATTTATATGCTTAAAGACGGAGAGATAGCGGAAAGTGGTACGCATGAGCAGTTAATGAAAAAAAGTGGAGAATATTTCAGGCTTTTTGAGAGTCAGAGAAAAATGGAGGAGTTCGGAAAGGAGGATGATGATGTCTGTAGAGAAATCAGTTAAAAAAAGAAGAAGTGCCGTTAAGATAATGGGGCAGCTTATCGGTCTTGTTGCACCGCTTCTTCATATAATGCTGCTTGCGATATTGCTTGGTGTTATAGGGTATCTGTGTGCAATCTTTCTCACGATACTTGCAAGTCAGGTGCTTTTAAAAGGACTTGGAGAGCCTGCAACGGTATTTTCAGACATGAGCATAAAAACACTATTTATCATTATGGGAATGGCGGCAGTCATGAGAGGTGTGCTTCATTATGCGGAGCAGTATTGCAATCACTTTATTGCATTTAAACTGCTTGCGATAATAAGGCATAAAGTATTTGCGGCACTCAGGAGATTATGTCCTGCAAAACTTGAGGGCAGAGACAAGGGAAATCTTATATCAGTCATAACTACGGATATAGAGTTGCTGGAGGTGTTTTATGCACATACAATATCTCCGATAATGATAGCATTGCTTACATCGGCTGTAATGGTAATATTTATGGGAAGATACAGCCCTGTTGCGGCGGTTTATGCGGCAGCAGTATATATAATAGTAGGAATTTTTATTCCGCTTTGGAATGGAAAGCGTGGCGGTCAGACGGGAATGGAATTTAGAACCTCGTTCGGCGAATTAAACAGCTTTGTACTTAGTGCACTCAGAGGACTTTCAGAAACCATACAGTACGGTATGGGAAAAGAGAAAAGACATGAGATGCAGGAACGCTCTGAAAAACTCGGAAAAATGCAAAGAAAATTAAGCCGTTTAGAGGGAACACAGCGTGCAGTCACAAACTTTGTCATACTTCTTGCGTCATTTGGGATGCTTTTTCTCATGGGAGAAATGTACCGGCAGGGTGAGATTGGTTTTGACGCAGTAGTCACCTGCACAGTGGCAATGATGGGGTCATTTGGTCCCGTTGTCGCACTTGCAAGTCTGTCAAACAATCTAAATCAGACACTTGCAAGCGGTGAGAGGGTGCTGTCAGTCATTGAAGAAAATCCTGTGGTAGAGGAAGTATGGGAAGACGAAGCGTCAGATGGTAAAGCAGTGTATGGTGATAAGAGTACAAAATTTACCGGTGAACAAGTGGTAGATACTAAACTTATGTCAGATGAAAAAAATGTTACGGCAGAAGCTACAGAAACAATTTTAGACAAAAATAGAACAGAAAATTCTGCTGACAGAAAAAACAAGCAGATAGCAGCCTTAAAGAATGTAACATTTGCATATGAAAATGAAAATATTCTCAAAAATTTTAGTATGGAGATAAAAAAAGGAAAAATAACAGGACTTCACGGAGTGAGCGGCTGCGGCAAATCGACAATACTTAAACTTCTGATGCGTTTTTGGGATACAGACAGTGGAGAAGTTGAGATTTCAGGAAAGAATGTAAAAGAGATTTCAACAAAAAAACTCAGGGATTATGAGAGCTTTGTAACACAGGAAACAGATATATTTCATGATACGATAGCCGCAAACATAGGCATTGCAAAAATTGGAGCGACAACGGAAGAAATCATTGCTGCGGCAAAAAAAGCATCACTTCACGATTTTATCATAAGTCTGCCAAACGGATATGATACGCAGGTCGGTGAACTTGGAGATACCCTGTCGGGCGGAGAAAAACAGAGGATAGGAATTGCGAGGGCATTTCTTCATGATGCACCACTGCTTTTGATGGATGAACCGACCAGCAATCTCGATTCACTCAATGAGGGAGTTATATTGAAAGCGGTAAAAGAAGAAGGAAAAGATAAAAATAAGACGGTAGTGCTTGTGTCGCATAGAAAATCAACAATGGGAATTGCGGACGAAGTGGTGGAGATGTGATTGTTACTATTTGAGAGGACAAAGTTACCTGAATACTTAAAATAGATTGTTGGAATATAAAAGCATATTAAAAGATGATATTTAAAGGTGTTAAAACTTTAAAAAAGACAAGCAATAAAATTAAAATAAGTAATTTAAACCCAAAAGAGTATATTATATAAGAGTTCGCTCATTCGCAATGTACGAAAATGGAGAAGAAGTTTATGGAGCATTTTCAAAAATAAGGAAAATTACAGTTAAGTGGTTTAGTTCAAAAAAATAAATGCCATAGAATATGACGATTTTATAGTTTATTCTGTGGTATTTTTTAATATAATCATAAAATGGTGATTATTTTTAATTTTGTTTTTATATAAAACTGTACCTTTAATTAATGTAATCGGCAACACTCTATAAAAATTCAGTTGATTTCAAAGCAGTCCTTGTTTATAATAAGATTAATACAAAAAATGTGTGCAAAAATGGGGGTAAAACGAATACCGAAATAAAAAATGCAATAACCGCAGCAGATGCAAAAATACAGTATGATACTTATGCAAAAAGATTGCTTGCACAAAAAAGCATACTGGCAAATATATTAGTAAAAACTGTTGCTGAATTTAAGGATATGAATCCGAGTGAAGTGGCAAACTATATTGAGGGTGACCTAGAGATAGGGATTGTACCAGTTGAGCTGGGTTTAACAAATGCAGAAAGAACAAATGAAACGGGACAGAGAATAGTAGGATTTAATACAGAAAATGCTGAGATAAATGAGGGCATGATAAGGTTTGATATAGTATTTTATGTAAGGATACCATCACCCGATAAAGAAGAAAATAAATTGTCAAAGGTTATAGTGAACATAGAATGTCAAAAAGATGAACCAACTGCATATAGCATATTAAACAGGGCAATCTTTTATGCTAGCAGACTTATATCATCACAAAAAGAAAGAGATTTTGTAAATTCAAACTATGATGATATAAAACAGGTATTCAGCATATGGGTTTGCATGAATATGGGAAATAACAGTATGGCGCATATTCATCTTACAAAAGATGAAATACTAGAAACTTATCAATGGAAAGGAAATCTTGATTTATTAAACATTGTGATGATAGGGATAACAAACGAACTTCCGGAAAAAGATGAGAAATATGAACTACATCGTTTGATTTGTGCATTGCTTTCAAATGAAATACAGAAAAATCAGAAGTTTGATATTCTTGAGAAAGAGTATAATATTCCAGTTGATACAGAGTTGAGAGAGGATGTGAGCGTTATGTGTAATCTGAGTTTAGGAATAGAAGAAAGAGCTGAGGCAAGGGGCGAAGCAAGAGGCGAGGCAAGGGGCGAAGCGAGAGGCGAGGCAAGAGCTGAGAAAAGGAACAATGAAAAGGTTGTTATGAATATGTATAAAAAAGGCTATACGACAGAGCAGATAGCGGAAATTGTGGAGCTGGGTGAGGAAGAAATAGAGGATATTATAAAAAACAACAATCGATAATACAATTAGCAGGCGGTGTATTCCGTTCCGCTGTCCATTATATGAAATTTAGCGTCTGTTTTCCGCAGACGCTTTTTCTGTATAAAAATATATACTGCAAATAGTTTTGAAAGCACAATATAACAGTTGACAAAAATTACCCCACATATTAAAATACATTTATCTATAAATGAAAAAGGCTGTGAAAAGAAAAGTATGTTACAGAAAGTATTACAGAGAACCCGTAGCGTTGCTTGGTACATTATGTGTTATGTATGAGGGAGTGACCCGTTGCTGAGAGAGGGCATATGGAATGTAGCAGAAGATGGTCTTGGAGCTGTACACTCTGAACATAACATTATATTTATTTTATGCCATAGGTGTAAATGAAAATGATAGCATAGCAGCATAAAAGTAGGAGGTACCGGGTACGCCCGTTAAAGCGTGGCACTGTGATGGCAGTGATTGAGGTTCGCATTGTGAAGTGCGGATAAATTAAAGTGGTAACGCGGTATGATCGTCTTTAAGAATTTTTCTATTCTTAAAGACTTTTTTTATTTTATTGGAGGTTCAAAATGGCAGAGAAAAAGAGATTTTATTTGACAACAGCGATTGCCTACACATCAGGCAAACCGCATATCGGAAATACTTACGAGGCTGTTCTCGCAGACAGTATCGTGCGTTTTAAAAGACAGCAGGGATATGATGTCCGTTTCCAGACAGGAACAGATGAGCATGGACAGAAGATTGAGATTAAAGCTGATGAAGCAGGTATAACACCAAAGAAATTTGTTGATGATGTATCAGGACAGATTAAGTCAATCTGGGATTTGATGAACACATCATATGATAAATTTATCAGAACAACTGATGAATATCATGAGAAACAGGTTCAGAAGATTTTCAAAAAATTATATGAACAGGGAGATATTTATAAGGGATATTATGAGGGAATGTACTGTACACCTTGTGAGTCATTTTTTACTGCATCACAGCTTGTAGACGGAAAGTGTCCTGACTGTGGCAGGGAATGTCAGCCTGCAAAAGAGGAGGCTTATTTCCTTAAACTCAGCAACTATGCAGACAGACTTATTGAGCATATCAATACACATCCTGAATTTATTCAGCCTGAGTCACGCAAAAACGAGATGATGAACAACTTCCTTCTTCCGGGACTTCAGGATTTGTGTGTATCCCGTACTTCTTTCAAATGGGGTATTCCGGTAGATTTTGATCCGGGTCATGTCGTATATGTATGGGTGGATGCACTCAGCAACTATATCACGGGACTTGGATATGATGTTGACGGAAACAACGATACAAGCGAAACAGGAACAGACCTTTTTGAAAAATTCTGGCCTGCTGACCTTCATCTTATAGGTAAGGATATTCTTAGATTTCACACAATTTACTGGCCAATCATGCTTATGGCACTCGGACTTCCACTTCCAAAGCAGGTATTCGGTCATCCGTGGCTGCTTCAGGGCGAGGGCAAGATGAGTAAATCAAAAGGAAATGTAATCTATGCCGATGACCTTGTAGATATGTTCGGAGTTGATGCAGTTCGTTACTTTGTACTCCACGAAATGCCATTTGAAAATGATGGTGTGATTACATGGGAGCTTATGGTTGAGCGTATGAACTCAGACCTTGCAAATACACTTGGAAATCTTGTCAACAGAACGATTTCAATGACAAACAAATATCTTGGCGGAGTTGCAGAAGATAAGGGCGTTACGGAAAGTGTTGACGATGAACTTAAGTCATTTGTACTCTCAGTACCAAAGAAAGTTGAAGAAAAAATGGATAAACTTCGTGTTGCTGATGCAATCACTGAAGTATTTACGATATTTAAGAGATGTAACAAGTATATCGATGAGACAGAGCCTTGGGTACTCGGAAAAGATGAGGCAAAGAAAGACAGACTTTCAACAGTTCTTTACAACCTTATCGAGAGCATCACAATCGGTGCAAGCCTTTTGAAATCATTTATGCCTGACACTACAGACAAGATTTTAAAACAGCTCAATACAACAGAGCGTGCACTTGAAGATATGGATAAATTCGGTCTTTATGAATCAGGAACAAAGGTGACAGATGCACCTGAAATTCTCTTTATGAGACTGGATGTGAAAGAGGTACTTGTAAAAGCTGAGGAAATTCAGGCGGCACAGAAAGCGGCAGCCGGAGCAGCAGAGGAAACAGGCTCAGACGAGGAAGTAATAGATATAGAAGCAAAACCTGAAATTACATTTGATGACTTTGAGAAAATGCAGTTCCAGGTAGGTGAGATAATTGCGTGTGAGGAAGTAAAGAAATCAAAGAAACTTCTCTGCTCACAGGTAAAAATCGGAAGTGAAGTAAAACAGATAGTATCAGGAATAAAGAAACATTACTCAGCAGAAGAAATGGTAGGCAAAAAAGTAATGGTACTTGTAAACCTTAAACCTGCAAAACTCGCCGGTGTATTATCAGAGGGAATGTTACTCTGTGCAGAAGATGCAGACGGAAATCTTTCACTTATGACACCTGAAAAGAAGATGCCGGCAGGAGCAGAAATCTGCTAGTGGATTTACAAAGAACTTGAAAAGTATATATTAATATGGTAAAAAATAAAAGGGCAAAATATCAATTTTGCCCTTTTTAAGAAAGATTGAGAAATGAGGAATAAAAATGCAAAATCAATTTTCGCGTTCGGAATTATTAATAGGTAAAGAAGGTATTGAAAAACTCCACAAATCAAGAGTGGCAATCTTTGGTATAGGCGGAGTCGGCGGTTATACTGTTGATGCACTTGTCCGCAGCGGAGTGGAGCAGATAGATCTGATAGATGATGATAAAGTCTGCCTTACAAATCTTAACCGACAGCTTATCGCAACGAGAAAAACGATCGGAAAGGACAAAGTAGATATTATGCGTGAGCGTATTTTGGAGATAAATCCCAAAGTGACGGTAAATGTCTATAAGACCTTTTTCCTGCCTGAAAATGCAGATACATTTCCATTTGAAGAGTATGATTATGTTGTAGATGCAGTAGATACCGTGACAGCGAAAATATCACTTGTCATGAAGTGTCAGGAGATGAATATACCGATAATAAGTTGCATGGGAGCCGGAAATAAGATGGATGCAAGTGCATTTAAAGTGGCAGATATTTACAAAACAAAAGTGTGTCCGCTTGCAAAAGTAATGCGCCGTGAGCTTAAAAAACGAGGTATTAAAAAGCTTAAAGTTGTTTATTCGGAAGAAAAACCTATGACACCTATCGAGGATGAAAATGATAATTGCAAAAATCACTGCATATGCCCTCCAGGGGTACAGCGTACCTGTTTGCAGAGAAGATCAGTGCCGGGAAGTATGGCATTCGTGCCGGCGGTTGCAGGGCTTATTATTGCTGGTGAGGTTGTAAAGGATATTATTGCGGAGTAAATTAATCGGAAATAAATATTGATATTAAGCGGCATAAATAAAGAAATCGTCACTTGTATGTATCGATTCTAAAGGATTAGTCTTTTGGAGATTGATTGAGTTATATAAGTGGCGATTTTTTGACTCTTTTGTTTTAGATAAAACAGAACAAATTTAATAAATAGTAAAAATAAGCAAAAAAGTTGTATAATAATTAAAAATTATATGACTTTTTTGCTTTTTTGTATTTTAAAAATGAAATAATGCTGATATAATCAACATAAAATATAAAATAATTTAGAATTATTTATGCAAAGTGTCTAATAGGATAAGGGATAGTTTCTGGAGGCTTAGTATTTAACACTATCAGGCAAAGAGCGGAGTGTATCACAAATATCCGCTTGGCAAATCTAAAGGAGAGTATGAAAATGAGACTTAAAAAAATCACAACTGTACTTATGGCAGCGGCAATGTGCATATCCGGTCTGACGGCTGTACCTGCTGATGCCAATGCGGCGGCAAGTTCATCAGCTGCTTCAAACACAACGAGAATTTCCGTGCATGACCCATCAGTTTTTTATGATTCATCGACAGGTTCTTACAACATTTATGGTTCACACATGGCACAGGCATCATCAAAGGATTTGAGAAACTGGTCTGCTATGGGAACTCAGGGATATACAAACAAATCTTTGTATGCGAGTGAAAATGTCGAGGGTATTTATTATATCAAAAATAAGTTTAGTGGATTGTACCTTGATATTGAAAATGGCTCAGCACAAGATGGAGCAAATATCCGTCAGTGGTCTTACAACGGTTCTGATGCACAGAAGTTTAAATTTGTCTCTACCGGTGATGGTTATTATTATATTCTTACGGGTGCGACAAGCTATAAAAAGTGTGTCGATGTTGACGGTGGTTCATCAAAAGACGGCACTAACATTATGCAGTGGAGTTATTGGGGCGGAGAAATGCAAAAATACCGCATTGTTCAGAATGCAGACGGAACATATGCGATTTTGACAAAGGCAAGTGATTGTAAATCAGGTCTTGATGTATATGACTGGAGCAAATCAGCAGGTGGAAATATAAATGAATGGAACTATTGGGGCGGTGACTGTCAGAAATGGGAACTCGTGACGGCTGTTAAAAACAGTGGAAGCACAAAAGCTTCAAAAAATGAAGCACTTGAACAGTCGCTTGCATCATCATTCCAGTGGGCTGGTTACAATGACTCCGATTGCAAGGGCGGATACGGTGTCTGGGCACCTGATGTCATATACAATAAAAATTATGTATGGAAAGACGGAAGTAAGGGTGCGTACATGATTTATTATTGTACATCATCAACGGCTGTGCGTTCATGTATAGGATATGGGGTATCGAAGTCTGCGACAGGTCCGTTCTCTTATGTAGATACAGTTGTTTATTCTGGATTTACAAAGGAAGATGTAAATGTAACAACAAAATCTAATCTTGGAACAAAGACAGTTAATACAAACTATAACAATACCAATATTCCAAAATTGATAAATAACGGAAAAGTTGAGAAAGTTGGAAACTGGTTCTCATCAAATGGAGCATATAATAGCAGTTTTTATCCAAATGCGATAGATCCATGTATTTTATTTGATGCAAATGGAAAACTCTGGATGACATATGGTTCATGGTCAGGAGGAATTTATATTCTTGAGCTTGACGCGGCTACCGGTCAGCCGAAATATCCAAAAACTACAAGTGGTGATACTGATGGATACTTTGGAAAGAGGATTGCCGGAGGCTATAAAAAGTCAGGCGAAGCACCATATATTCAATATGATGCAGAAAGCGGATATTATTATCTTTATGTTACATATGGCTGGCTTGGTGCAGATGGAGGATATCATATAAGAATGTATCGTTCAAAGACGATTAACGGAAATTATGTTGATGCCGCAGGAAATTCAGCAGTGTTTTCAGCAGGAACAAATCAGGCAGACCGTGGAATAAAAGTTATGGGAAATTATAACTTTACCCCGATAATGCAGGGTTACAAATCAGCCGGTCACAACTCAGCATTTATTGACACGGACAATCAGAGATATCTTGTTTATCACACCAGATTTGACAGCGGAAATGAGTCACATGAAGTGAGAGTACACCAGCAGTTTTTAAATCAGGATAACTGGCCGGTTACGGCAGTTTATGAGTATCTCGGAAGTACGATTTCAAAAACAGGTTATTCAGCATCAGATATGCTTGGAGAATATGAATTTGTAAATCATGGAAAAGATGCTTCAACAAAAAATGTCGGAATGCTTACAACACAGAAAATAAAATTAAATTCCAACGGAAAAATCACCGGGGATGTGACGGGAAGCTGGAGCTATATTAAAGGAACATATTACTGTCAGATGGTTATAGACGGTGTGATGTATAAAGGTGTATTTTTCAAGCAGAAAGATGAAACACCGAGCCACAATGAAGTTATGACATTCTCATTGATAGGAAAAAATAATCAGACGATATGGGGAACAAAAAATTCAGTTAAAGTAAGCAAGACGGAGGGAATATTTTATATAAGAAACAAGTTTTCAGGCAAATATTTAGATGTGGCAGACGGAAGTTCGGCAGACCATGCGAATATCCAGCAGTGGGCATATAATGGATTTGCATCACAGAAATATAAGATAGTATCAAATGGTGACGGATATTACTATATACTTACAGGAGCATCAAATTATACAAAGGCACTTGATGTGGCAATGGGAAGTGCTGCGGACGGAACCAACATTGTACAGTACAGTCTGAACAAAGGGACAAATCAGTTGTTTAAATTAAGCAAACAGTCAGATGGAACATATGCGGTATTGTCAAAGGCATCAAGTTGTAAATCAGGTCTTGATGTATATGATTGGAGCAGGAATTCAGGCGGAAATATAAATCAGTGGAATTTCTGGGGCGGTGACTGCCAGAAGTGGATATTGGTTGCAGTAAAGTAAAAAATTAAAATATCTAATAAGAATAAAAACACTCGGATTATTTCATTTAAATAATCCGAGTGTTTTTTAAATCCTCCTACAGCTTTCCCTTACCACAAGTTCACATGGTATTTTAGCCTTAAGCGGTGTTTTTATGCTAAGATTTGAAGAAACATATACAAGATTTGCCCCGTGCTGTCCCATATCGTATGCAGGTGCATGGATTGTGGTGAGCGGCGGCGTAATATAAGCACTTGTTTCCTCATCGTTAAATCCTATAATGGATATATCATCAGGGATTTTAAGCCCGTTTTCACGGATTGCTTTCATGGCACCGAGTGCAATAACATCATTTGCTGCAAATACGGCGGTCGGAATATTGTTTTCACGGAAAAGTTCATTCATCATGTCAAATCCTGATTCAAAAGAAAAACTTCCCTCTTTAAAATAAGTTTCACAATCCATTTTTCTGTGATTCATATATTTTTTGTAGGCTGTGGTGCGGGCGTCGGTTATAAGTTCATGTTTGCCTACATATTCTTTTCCGCCTAAAAATGCAATCTTACTATGCCCAAGTTCCGTCAGAAAGTCAAGTGCACTGTAAACGGCGTGTTCAAAATCCATTGATAATGAAGTGATATTAAATTCGTCTACTGCCATATCGAGAAAAACAATATTGCTGCATATGTTTATAAAATTTTTGATTTCAAGGCGGCTGAATTTGCCGATACATATAAGACCGTCAACGGTATTTAATTTAGAAAAATATTCTGAATCACCCGGAAATACACGGAGTATATTTATATTGTTTTTCACGCAGAAATCTTCAACTCCCTGTCTTGCTTTAAGATAATAGTTGTCTTTTAATTCTTCCTCGGCAGAAAACCACAAAACAATTCCCATAGTAAAAAAATTTCCGGTTAGGGGTGTGTTTGCTCTTGGGATTTTTTTGTAATCTAAATTTTTGGCTGTTTCCAATACTCGTTTTCGTGTCCCGGCGGAAACATGAAGTGTTGTATCGTTGTTTAATATTCTTGAAACGGCACCGGGAGAAACTCCGGCAGCTTTGGCTATATCACGGATTGTAGGCATATTTATAAAAATCGTCCTTTCTGTTAGTCTGATTTATGAATATCTGATATACAAGTTGAAAAAGCATATCAAAGTGTTAAATGTGTTTATGTTTACTAAACATATGGTAACACAATATGCTGAAAATGTCGAGTTTATTTTGGAGCAAACGATAAATTTTGTAATAGCTGCCCGTTTTCTAGTGTGGAAATATATCTGGAAATGCAAAAGGTAAACTAGGATAATGGCTCAGATATTGTTGATAAGTCATGTCTTACAATAAAGTTTGTAACAGTTCAGCCCTTCATTTATTACATTCGTAAACCTGCCAGCAAGCTGTCAGTCGCTGCTATGCAGCTTGAGTTTACTTCATTTCATAAATGAAAGGCTATTCTGCCCCAAAAAACAAGTCAATAGTACATTGAGCAAGCTCATGTATTATTGACTTATCTTTTTTAGGCTGAATTGTTACAAAAGTTTAGTAAAAATAAGTAAACTTTTATTGACATTATAATAAATTGGCATTATATTAGAGTTAAATGTTGAAAGGTTTAGCTTTATGTTGAAATAAAATTAAAATTGGGAGGATTTTGTGCATGAAAAAAACAAATGAAATAAAAGAAGCATTAAAGAAAGGTGATTACAAAGACCTGCTGACAGACATTTATGTTGATGAGAGCAGGATAGAGTATCAGACAGAGCGTTATATAAAAGCGATTGAGAAGTTTGAAAAGCTTTATGGCGAGGGAGATGCAGCAATATACAGTGCACCGGGAAGAAGCGAGGTCGGAGGAAACCATACAGACCATCAGCACGGTGAGATTTTAGCGGCATCTATCAATCTGGACGCTATTGCAGTCACGAGAAAAACAGATGACAACATGATTCATCTTATCTCAGGTACATATAAAGAAATTGTTATTGATGTAAATGACATTTCTTATAAAGAAAGCGAAAAAGAAACAACAAAAGCCCTGATAAAAGGTGTGCTCAAAGGTGCAAAAGACCACGGTTTTGATATTGGCGGATTTACTGCATATGTCACAAGTGATGTGCTCATAGGTGCAGGATTGTCCTCATCGGCAGCATTTGAAACGGTTGTGGGAACTATTATTTCACAGCTTTACAATGACGGAAAAATGGATGCGGTCACGATTGCTATTATCGGTCAGTATGCGGAAAATGTATATTTTGGAAAACCTTGCGGACTTATGGATCAGATGGCTTGTTCTGTAGGAAGTCTTGTTCATGTTAATTTTGCAAAACCAAAAGAACCGGTTGTTGAAAAGGTTGAATTTGACATGAATAAGTATGGTTACAGTTTATGTATTACGGATACAAAGGGCTCTCATGCAGACCTTACGGCAGATTATGCGGCGGTACCACAGGAAATGAAAGAGGTTGCGGCTTATTTTGGAAAAGAAGTTCTCTTAGAAATAACAATGGATGATGTGATAGAAAATATAGCTGAGATTAGACAGAAATGTGGTGACAGAGCCGTGCTTCGTGCAATTCATTTTATAAATGAAAATAAGCGTGTCCAAAAAGAAGCGGATGCATTAAAGGCAGAAAAGATTGACGAATTTTTAGAACTTGTAAAAGAGTCGGGAGACTCATCATACAAGTATCTCCAGAATGTATATGCTGTAAACGATATAAAACATCAGAATGTATCACTTGCACTTGCGATAAGCGACACTGTACTTGAGAGTGGAAAAGGAGTATGTCGTGTGCATGGTGGCGGATTTGCAGGAACAATACAGGCATTTGTTAAAAATGAAGCCGTGCCTGAATATCTTGAAAAGATGGATAAAGTATTTGGAAAAGGTGCTTGCAATGTGCTTAAAATTCGTAAGTACGGTGGAATGAAAGTTATTGATTAAAGTTGATAATAAATGAGAATTGTTGTGCTGTATTCTCTGTTTGAAAAAGAAGCAGGCATACAGGATTGCTAAAAACAGCAGGAGGATATGAGAGTATGATTACTAAATATATCAGTGAACTTGTTTCATACGGGAAAGCTAATGGCTTGATTGAGGAATGTGATGAGATTTATGTTACAAATAGACTTTTAGAATTGTTTGATGTGATGGAATATGATGTAAAGAATGAAAATTCTGATACTAAGGATTTGAGTGAGTCGCAGAAGTGTGAAAACTCAGAAGAGAAACATAAGGCTGCATCATTCAGACCGGTACATGAGATACTTGAAGATATGATGAAGTATGCCTTTGAAAACGGTATTATGAAAGAGGATACGATTACTGCAAAGGACTTGTTTGACACAAAGATAATGGGCTGTATAACTCCGCCGCCAAGTATTGTGAGGAAAGAATTTAAGGATAAATATGCGGTTTCTCCAAAGGCGGCAACTGATTTTTATTATAGTTTCAGCCAGGCAGCCAATTATATAAGAAAAGACAGAATTGCAAGAGATGAAAAATGGGTTACTGATACGGAGTACGGCGAGATTGATATTACCATAAATCTTTCAAAGCCGGAGAAAGATCCAAGAGATATTGCAAAGGCTGGAAAAGCAAAGAAGTCTGGTTATCCGGCTTGTCTTTTGTGCAAGGAAAACGAGGGATATGCAGGTCATTTTTCACATCCTGCAAGACAAAATCACAGGATTATTCCTGTTACATTAGACGGACAGCAGTATTATATGCAGTATTCGCCATATGTTTATTATAATGAACATTGCATTATATTTAATGCCGAGCATACACCGATGAAAATAGACCATGCAGTATTTAAGAAAATTCTTGATTTTGTAAAACAGTTTCCGCATTATATGGCTGGCTCAAACGCAGACCTGCCTATAGTTGGAGGCTCTATTTTAAGTCATGACCATTTTCAGGGCGGCGGATATACATTTGCAATGGCAAAAGCTGATTATGAGAAAACATTTGTAATTTCTGGATATGAAGATGTAAAAGCAGGAATTGTAAAATGGCCTATGTCCGTAATTCGTTTACAGGGGGAAAATGCAGACAGTATAGTAAATGCGGCAGACCATATTCTTACAAGCTGGAGAGCATATACAGATGAAGACGCATTTATATTCAGCGAGACAGACGGAGAACCACACAATACAATAACTCCTATTGCCCGTATGCGTGATGGAAAGTACGAACTTGACCTTGTGCTCCGCAACAACATCACAACTAAAGAAGCACCGTGGGGAGTTTACCATCCGTCAGCAGACCTTCATCATATTAAGAAAGAAAACATTGGACTTATCGAGGTAATGGGACTTGCGGTACTTCCGGCAAGACTTAAAAAGGAAATGAGCGACCTTGCAGATGCAATCTTAAATCACAAAGATATTCATGCGGATGAGATACTTGAAAAACACGCTGACTGGGTAGATGAGTGGATAGAAAATTATACGATAACTCCGGAAAATATAATGGATATAATCCATGATGAGATAAGCAAAGTATTTGTTAAGGTGCTTGAATGTGCAGGAGTTTATAAACGCACGGAAGAGGGACAGAAAGCATTTATGAGATTTGTGGAGAGTTTGTAGGATGAAAAACAGTGAAAAGTTCGATATAAGATACAGTAAAATAAATTTAGTATTTGAATTCACAGAAGCCACAAAAATGCCGGAAAATAAAGTTTCGGCGATAAGAGGCGGTATGGGAGAAATGCTTCTTGAACAATATTGCCTGTCGGATAGAAGTTGTAATGCTTGTAAATTCAAAGAAGATTGTACTGTACCAAGAATATTTTATCATCCATTAAAAATAAAACCGGAGTATGTAACAAACGGTGAAAGTCTGGGATATATAATAGAGTGTGAAAATAAGCAGACAACATTCAGCAGAGGAGACAAACTAAAAGTAAATATTATCTTATTTGGAAATGTTATAATATATTTTTCACAGATATTGCAGGCATTATATATGCTGGGGATGAAGGGAATAGGAAAAGAAAAAAGCAGATTTGAGATAGCAGGCATATTTAACGAAAAAAGACAGCCGATACTTGAGGATGGTGCTATTAACAATAACAAAATAATAATAAATACACTGTCAAACTATATCGAATATCAATTAAAAAAATTAAACAGCTCAGACAGAAAAATACTGAAATTTTGCACACCATTATCACAGAAATTCAGAGGGCAATGGCTAAACAAATTTGACGGACAGGCATTGACAGAAGCTGCAATTAGGAGAGTATATCTGTTAAATTGTATGGAGGGAAATGATGTAGGAAAAATATATCTTGAAAGTGAATTTCCATATATAGAAGAGCAGGAAGTGTACCATACTAAGATTGACAGATATTCAAATACACATAAAAGCCATATTGCATTGCACGGAATTAAAGGGGAATGTGTCCTTGGAAACATAAGCGATGAGTCACTTGAATATCTTATCGCAGGACAGCTTGTGCATATAGGAAAGAATACAAGCATGGGGTTTGGCAGATATGTGATATTGGATTAGAAAAGTAATGCAAACAATGATAAAATCGCCATTTAAAGCAGTTAAGTGGTGATTTT
>NZ_QUEB01000020.1:0-47832 GCF_003477845.1 Clostridium sp. AF34-13 | reverse complement strand
ATTTGCATTTTTCACATATTTATCCTTTTTCTTTTGTCTATTTTATACAAAGAGATTTTTTTGATGATAAATCTTGTGCTTTTTATTATTGATTATCTTCTCATTTTCAATTTGAAAAACATACGATAAGAGGACTGAAAAAGATGAAAATATTTCCGACCGTAATATTTATAATACAGCTTGCATTATCCTCTCTTTTTTTGTACTATTGTGTAGAATACACGCTGACACCAAGAGTGTTTGGTGCAAATGATATTTTAACCCTTTACAACATTTAATGCGGATATTTACAATCTGCTCTGCTAGAGGAAATTTCCAACCCACTACTTATTATGCTCTATGCAATAGCAATGTGGATTTCCCTGATAATGTTAAATAAATATTTACTGGAGGATTTATATGCGACTTAGAAATGTCAAAGGTTCTCAGGAAAAAATTCTTGAAAACCCCTATACTATACAGACTGATGGAACAAACGGTGAAGATTACAAAAGTCTTTGGAACAAAAACATATTTAAAAACGATAATCCAATTCATATTGAAATAGGTATGGGTAAGGGACAGTTTATCATGGGACTTGCTGCTGAAAATCCTGATATAAATTATATTGGTATTGAAAAATATTCGAGCGTTCTTGTCCGTGCACTTGATAAGAGGGAATCACTAGAAACCGATAATCTTATGTTTTTACGCATGGATGCCGAGGATATTGCAGAATATTTTGCTCCGGGCGAAGTGTCCCGCATATATCTTAATTTTTCTGATCCGTGGCCGAAAGACCGCCATGCCAAACGGAGACTTACATCTTCACAGTTTCTTGCACGATACGATAAGATTTTGGCTAAAGACGGACATATCCAGTTTAAAACCGATAACCGCCCTCTTTTCGATTTTTCTCTTGAAGAAATAAAGGATGCCGGCTGGACTATTGATATGTATGATTTTAATCTCCATAAAAATGGTCCTGCAAAGGATAATATTATGACCGAATACGAAGAAAAATTCTTCAATCAGGGCAAACCTATTTGCAAACTCATATGTCACAGATAAAAATCAAATACTAGTATAGTGTATCATTGATTTTCAGCTAAATAACGCAGGGTAAATTTTCATTCTGCAAGGTGGAGGAATGAGCCGTAGCGGGCTACGGCGATTGACAACAACACAGCAGATGGAAATTTATGCAAGTTATTTGGCGAAATGTCATTGATACAGTACACTAGGCATAAACTTAGCAAACTAATCTCTACTTCCGAGCAGCAAGCTACCCGGAAGTAACACATTTTATTCAATCGACTCTTCATCTTCCACTTTTAATGCCTTTATCTCTTTGCCACTGAGCCTGTATGATATAATTTTATTAAGCAAAAATGCAAATACTGCTACCACAGGAACTCCAATAAACATACCAACAACACCAAAATATGCTCCTCCGACAGTTATTCCGAATATTACCCATATCGGACTCAACCCTGTTGACTGGCCTAGAAGTCTTGGTCCTAATATAAGTCCATCAAACTGCTGTAATATAAATATCATTATTACAAATATAAGTGCATCTTTAGGACTTATGCAAAGATATATCAACACTCCCGGTACCGCTCCTATAAATGGTCCAAAGTATGGTATCATGTTTGTTATTCCGACAATAACGCTTATAAGCACTGTGTATGGCAAATGAATTATATTCATTATGACACAGCAAAGACAGCCTATTATGAGCGAGTCTATCGCTTTACTTATAAGAAATGCACTGAATATATCATTACATTCTCCTAGTGTCTTACATATCGTATCACCTTTTGTTTCACTAAAGACCGAATAAACCAGTCTCTTTCCCTGATGTTTAAATGTTTCTCTCCCCACTATCATATAAACCGATATTATAAGTGCAAGTAATATATTTATCATGACTTTCACGATAGATACAGAAATAGAAAACACCATCGGTATTACATTTCCCACAATATTCGTTCCATATTTTATAAGATTTGGAACCATTTCATTAAGCTTTTCACTTACAAAATCCGTGTCAATTTCCGGATATTTCTCATGAAGATTTGCAAGCATATCTATAATATTATTATATACCACCGGTATGTTGTTTGTCAGCTCAGTAATACTTTCACCAATTTGAGGAATTACAAATACAAATGCTACTGTAACAAATCCTACCAGAAGTAAATATGATAACAATAATGATAACATTCTGACCGGTTTTGCAGTTTTCTTTCCTCTCACTGACTTTTCAAACAAACCATATATCTTTTCATATATAGGCGAAACAAAATATGCAATGATAACTGCTACAAAAAACGGTGACAACACTCCTAAAAAGTTCATGATAAATGCCTTTGTTGCACCCCAGTTTTGCATCATAATAAATATTATCGCTCCCCAGAATATAACAAACAATGCATATAGACAGACTTTAAGATACTTTTTATCAAAATTAAACCATCCGACTGTTTCCCTGACTTTTTTTCCAGTGAAAGTCAAAATCTTTTCTTCCTTAATAATATCTTTTTCTTCTATGATATTTTCACTATTTGCATCAACAGGTTTGCTCTGACCATCTGCATACCGTCCTTTTTTCATATCCTCACCATCTTTTTTCTGCCGCGTTTCTTTGTTTTCCATAATTTCCACCATTCCCGAATGTCTTTATTTATATTGTCATTGATTACATATAATCTATGATTACATATAATCTATGATTATATATAAATTATACCACTCTTTATTGTTTTTAAACTTTGTATTATAATAATAACAAATTATCACAATTTTAACAGTACCGATTTGCAATTTTAATCAAATTTTAAGAACGGTTCAGCTATAAAAGGATAATTTTCGATATAATAGACTTGTTTATTGTATTATTGCTTCTATTTTTATTGTAGAATTGTTGCAAAATACAAGCAGTTTATTCGGATACTAATTTCATTGACAAATATAGTATAGTGCAAAATCACTGCTAATGCAGGATTTTAATCCACAAGCTTTGTGTCTGTGCACACCTGACACAGCTTAGTGTGATGTTAATGATATATTAATACAAAATAATTTATGTGTGCAGAAATGAGGTTTATTATGACAGATGCTCTTATTTTTTTGGCACCGGGATACGAAGAAGTAGAAATGCTTACAGTTGTTGATATGGTGCGCCGTGCCGGACTTGTGATAGATATGGTTTCTATCACTGACACACTCGAGGTTACAAGTTCACACAATGTTACTATCAAGGCAGACAAACTTTTTAAAGAAGCTGATTTTGACAGTGCTAAAATGATTATTCTTCCGGGCGGTATTCCGGGAACACCTAATCTTTTAGCTTATAAACCACTTACCGACAAAATCCTGGAGTTTAAAGAAAACGGTAAGCTGCTTTCCGCTGTTTGTGCCGCACCTACAGTTTATGGTCAGCTTGGCATTTTAAAAGACCATAAAGCTACCTGCTATCCAGGCCAGGAAGTTAATCTTAATTGTGCCGAATATCTCACCGAACCTGTTGTTATTGACGGACAGTTCACGACAAGCCGTGGCATGGGTACCTGCATTGAATTTGCAGGAGCTATTATCACACGCCTGAAAGATAAAGAAACTGCTGACGATGTAAAGGCAAAAATTATTTATAATATGTAAAAAGAGTATAAACAAAAAACGGAAACGAATATTTAACAATATTCGTTTCCATAAAAGAGCAAAAACAGCGTTTTGCTCCTGGCATCACACTACTTTACGAACATTTTCCTATACAATAAAAAAGGACACGCACACTTTGGCACACCTCTGAAATCATATTTCCAGAACGGTGTTTCCATTGTACAATGTCCTTTTCATTATATTCTTATAATATGATGTTAGGGTCAAGCTTACATCTTTACCTACCACTTATTGCCCTACACACTAGAAGCGTGGTGTAATAGTCATCTGCCTTCAGTATTACTTAAATTTAACTGTCTTGTTCTGTTTTGCAAGTAATTTCTTGTTTGCTGCTGCAGCAGTTCCCTTAACTTTAACTGTCTTGCATCCCTTGAAAGAGTTCTTTGTTACTGAGCTGAGCTTAACACCGATTGTTAAAGTCTTAAGCTTTTTGCAATTTACAAATGTATCCTTTCCGATAGATTTTACTTTCTTTCCAAGCGTTACTGCCGTAACCTTTGATGCCCCTTTAAACGCACCTGCTTTGATGCTTGTAACAGCGTATGACTCTGTTCCGACTTTGATAGTATCTGCAACTTTTAATGTTTTTGCTTTTTTGTCAAATCCTGTTACCTGAACTTTTCCTGTCGTTTTCTTGTCTGTTCCTTCTGTATATGTAGCTGCTGTTGTCACCTTATATGTAACACCGCTCTTTTTTATTGTCTTGCCTTTTGCAAGTCCTACTGTTTCTGCTTTGTAAGACTTATCAAAGTCAACACCCTTTACATCAAATGTGATTGAAAGGCTCTTTGAAGGTAATTTTGTAGAGAGAGCTTCATTTACTTTGTTAGATGGATTGTTGTATGTGCATACGCTCATCAGCATATAATAATCTTTCTGATCATATTTCTGCACTGCTTTATCCTGAGTTGCTACAACTTCACCGTCAACAGAATATTTTACATTTGTAAACTCTACACCTTTCATTGCTGCCGGAATGTCTGTTATAACATAAGCCATGTTTATACTTGTCTGCTTTGAAAAATCAAGATTGTCTACAGTAACCGTATAAGTACCATCTTTGTCGATTTTTGCATTTGTCATACTTGCATCATGTTTACCCGTATTTGTTGCCATATACTGAGTGAGGCAGTCATAATCTTTACTTTTTATTCCCTGATCCTCATTCTCAACAAATTTTCTATATGCCCAATCCGGGTCTCCTGCTGACTCAAATCCAAGTATAGCATTGTATGTATGCTTTGCTTCTGTTGTTGTGTCTGTTGTTGTGTCTTCTGCTGAAGCTTTGTTTACACCTGCTGCTGAGCCAAATGAAACTACCATAGCTGCAGATAGAGCTGCCGCTAAAATACCTTTAATCTGTTTTCTCATAATAATTTCCTACCTTTCTATACTTATGTACTCTCGGTATCTTCTCAAAACGAGTCATTTCGGCTGGATTTCCGATATACTGTTTCCATTTTCTCGTCGTACACACCGTGTACGCACTGCGAAAATGTCATTGTATATCAATAATCCATCTCGAAATTCTTCGTTCAGAAGATTCCGAGAGTACATTACTTTTAGGCACTGTGCCTTTAGTTTCATCTATTATAACATTTAGTTATGTCAAAAAAACCACATTAAATTTAATTATTGTTGCACTAAAAATTCGATTGTTTGAATGACATAATTTTACTTCTGCTCCATCATTCTGCTCCACGCTCTCGCATCAAGTTTTTCCTCGTAAGCATCTGCTGCCGCATCATATTCTTCTTCGTCATCTATGTCTTCCATCTCAAAATCATCATTTCCGAGGTCTTTTAGTCTAAACACATAATATTCCGTGACATTTTCCACATCCCCTGGGATTGCGGCACAATATGTCTTTCCGTCAACTTCATAAATTTCATCTATATAAAAATCTCTGTCAACTCCATCTTCATCCGTAAGTGTCACCATCGTTTCCTCATAATCATAATTACTGTTTTTTGCCATAAAAATCCTCATTTCTGCACACATTTTTTGTATAGCAAGTTTGTGCCAGGTGTACGCAGACACAAATCTTATATGTGAAAAATTTTATTTTTCACACTATATTCCTTAAAACTTAATAATTGTTTTTTACATTATAACAGGTATATATCATGATGCAAAGGTTAAAATCAAACATTAACACATCAATATGTGAAAAACAGTAACAGTCCGGTCATAAAAATATAATCGGTAATATCTGAGCTTGCTCATTGTATTGCTGATTATATTTTTATGGTAAAATAGCCTTTCATTTCTGAAATGAGTAAACATAAGCTGCGTAGCAGCGACTGACAGTTTGCTGGCAGGTTTATGATTGTAATAAATGGAAGGCTGAACTGTTACGAAAAACATATTTACATAGCCTCCGATTACATATGCTCAGAACTAGGTTCAATTATTTTGAACTTTTATTTCAACATTTGCAATTATTTTCTCCTTTAATTTCTTTTATTGTCTTATTTCTCTTGAACTTTTTTTGAACCAGTGATATTATGATATAAAGTTCAAAGTCAGACACCTACTATAAGATAAAAAGTGTTTGCAGAAATGAGGTTTTTTATGAATAAAACAGAAAGCGTCGCGGCACGCCTTAAATATATTATGAATCAGCGTGGTTTAAAACAGGTTGATGTCCTCAACCTCGCCAGACCATATTGTGAAAAATATAATGTCAAGCTTGCCAAAAATTATTTAAGCCAATATTGCAGCGGAAAAAATGAGCCCGGAAAAGATATATTAAATGTGTTAAGTCTTGCCCTTGATGTTAATCCGGCATGGCTGCAGGGATTTGATGTTCCACAGGAGTTTTCAGGTGCAGAAAGCAGCATAAAAGAGGATATTTCAAAAAATCGCTACAATCGTACCGGAGATGATAACTCCGGCAAAAAAACAGATACCACTCAGGCATCTGCGACAGATTTTAAAAATAATAACTCAGCGGATATTTGTAAAAACAATAAAACATCAGATAATAATACAAATAACAACTCACGAAATAATTTTAACAGTGATAACCCGTCAGACAATTCTGAGAAAGGATATGCAAAAATGAAAACTTTAAAAAAATCTTCAAAACTTGATAATGTACTTTATGATGTAAGAGGTCCCGTTCTTGATGAGGCTAACCGAATGGAAGCCGAGGGTTCAAAAATCCTTAAACTTAATATCGGAAACCCTGCTCCTTTTGGATTTGAAGCCCCGGAAGAAGTTCTTATAGATATGCGTCACGAACTTGAATATTCACAGGGATATTCTGATTCAAAGGGTATTTATACGGCAAGAAAAGCGATTATGCAATATGCACAGCTTAAAAATATTCCTAATGTGACTATAAATGACATATATACCGGAAACGGTGTAAGTGAACTTATCAATCTCTGTATGCAGGCACTCCTCAACAACGGAGATGAAATTCTTATTCCGTCACCTGATTACCCTCTCTGGACAGCTACCGCAACACTTGCCGGCGGTAAAGCTGTTCACTATATATGTGATGAACAATCTGAATGGTATCCTGATATTGAAGATATGCGAAACAAGATTACAGATAAGACAAAAGCTATCGTTATCATCAACCCTAACAATCCTACAGGTGCCCTATATCCTAAAGAAATTCTTGAACAGATTGTTGAACTTGCAAGAGAACATCAGCTTATGATTTTCTCAGACGAAATCTATGACAGACTTGTCATGGACGGTGAAAAACATATTTCAATAGCATCACTTGCCCCTGACCTTTTCTGCATAACTTTCAGCGGTCTTTCAAAATCACATATGATTGCAGGCTTTAGAATCGGCTGGATGATATTAAGCGGTCGAAAAGATATTGCAAAAGACTATATCGAGGGATTGAATATGCTTTCTAATATGCGACTCTGCTCAAATGTTCCTGCACAGTCAATTGTTCAGACTGCACTTGGCGGATACCAGAGCGTTGAAACTTATATCCAGCCGGGCGGAAGAATTTTTGAACAGAGAGATTTTATCTACAAGGCTTTAAACGATATTCCGGGAGTATCTGCCGTGAAACCTAAAGCAGCATTTTATATTTTCCCTAAACTCGACATTAAAAAGTTCAATATTTTAAATGATGAGAAATTTGCTATTGATTTTCTCCGTGAAAAGAAAGTCCTTATCGTTCCCGGAAGCGGATTTAACTGGGAAAGTCCTAACCACTTCCGTGTTGTTTATCTTCCACAGCTTTCAGTTCTTGAAAAGTCTATGGAGGGACTCAAGGATTTTCTTTCTCATTACAGACAGTAAACCATACAAAATCAACATTAAAATAAAAATCGTAACCCACTCCGATACTGCTCATAACACGATTAATTGCTGCTGCAACATATCAGAAAAAGCTTATATCCCTAACAGCGTTTTGCTCTGGCATCACGCTGCAGTACAAACATTTTCCTATACATCAAAAAAGTCCCCGGCTTATTGCTCTACGCAATAAGCCGGGGACTTCCTTGATATTTCATTAGATTTTAAACCTCTTAACATTTTCATTCAGTTTAACCGCTATCTCATCAAGCATATTTGCATTCTGTGATACATCTTCCATTATTGAACCTACCTCGCTTGCTGAAGCAGATGTTTCTTCTGCACTTGCTGCATTTTCTTCTGCTATTGCTGAAAGACTCTGCACAACATCAACAACTCCGGCTCTTGCCTCATCAAGTTTTCTTGTCTTGTCTGTAATTTTTTCAACACTTTCTATAGACTCTGCAATTCCTTTTTCAACATTTTTAAATGCTTTCTCAGTCTGAGACACATTTTCACTCTGCTGATTCATTACCTCTTTTACTTCATCCATAGTCTGTACACTCTCTTGAGCATCATTTACAAGTTCACTAATAACTTCCGTAATCTGCGTTGTGGCATCTGCCGACTGCTCTGCAAGTTTTTGTATCTGATTTGCGACAACTGCAAATCCTCTGCCCTGCTCGCCTGCTCTTGCTGCCTCAATGCTTGCGTTAAGTGAGAGAAGTGTAGTTTCTTCTGCTATTTCCGAAATCATATCCGTCGCAACTTTAATCTTTGCAGCCGATTCATTTGTTTTCTGTGTCTGCTCCCCTATAATATGAATAGCTTCCATTGTCTTTTGATTGATTTTTTCAAGTTCAGCAAGAATACTCATTGCATTTTCGCTTGCCTTATGCATATCTGCCGCATTATCTCCAAGCTGCTCGACTTCAGTTGACGCCTGCTCTATCATTTTTCCCATAACAATAACATTTTCCGTAGCGGACTGGGTTTCCTGTGCCTGTGATGACGCTCCGTCTGCTATACCGGTGATAGCTGTCTCCACCTGTCCGGCAGCTGTTGATGACTCATTTGCACTATTCTTCAATGCCTCGGCAGCCTCACCTAAACTTTCACTATATGCACGGATTTCCGCCATAACTTTTACTATAATATTCTTCAATTCGGTAATCGACCTCAACATCACACCGACTTCATCTTTTCTTTTAAGCATTTTTTTATCCGAAGAAACATCTCCACTGAAATCGAGGTTTCCAAGTTTCTCAACGGTGTCCGTTGCACTTATAATCGGTGCAACTATCTTTCTCGTGACAAATATTGCAGCTATAAGGCACAAAACCATTGCAAAAATACTTCCTTTTACAGTCGATGTTGCAATAGAAGTTGTCCCTGATAATGCCTGTTTTTTATTTGCATTTACAACAAGAATAAAGTCCTTGCTTTTACCTACATAAATTCCTGCATATTTTGTTTCACCATTAAAATTATATTGAACCACTTCCGGCTGCGGTCTGTTTTCTGACTTTAATTTTGAAATAACCCCTTTTACAACTGAATTTTCAACAGGTTTTCCTATTTTGTCGGCAGTAGGATGATACAGCATAGTTCCGTCACCGTCTACAATATATGTATAACTGTCTTTTACACCTTTTATTTCTATATTTCCAATAACCCTTGAAAGATTTCCGCCTGACATAACCGAATCATAAGATGACATTCTTATCTGATTGTCAATACCCTCACCTGCAACCATCGCTACATCTAGCATATAGTTTGATGTAAGTTCTGATATGTTTGATGATGATTTAGGTATAACCGTCCATAGATTAAGTACCACGGTAAGCACTACCGCTGCCGCTACAAGCAGCAATATCTTTGCTTTTAAAGAGTGCAAAAAGCCTATCCTTTCTGTATCTGCCGTTTCACTTTTATTTTTCACATTCCTTTGAATATCCATATTTTTCCTCCATTTTCTCCGTTTTTATTTTATAAAATTCATGCCACCTATCGTATAAGCAATCTTATATAGACCACAATGTTAATTATATAGTAATTTTATCCTAAAACATACTAAATTTTGACTCACACTTCTGCCTGCTATATAAGCTTGACACTTTCCTCAATATCACCCGACATCATTTGCAAACTCTGGCTCTGTGCAGAAATTTCTTCTGTTGTTGCTGCTATAGCCGCTACTTTCTCGTTTATACTTTCAATGTCATTTACGAGATTTTTAATAAGTTCAATACAAAGCTGCATCTTCGGCAATGTCTCATCTGCCTTATTATTATTCTGAATGATAAGTGTTTTAGTCTCATCTGCAAGTTTGCCAATCTGCCCCGCAACAACCGCAAATCCTCTGCCCGATTCGCCTGCCCTCGCCGCTTCTATTGAAGCATTTAACGATAACATATTTGTCTGACCGGCTATTCCCGTAATATTCTCAGATGTAGACTTAAACACATCGATAAATTCTGATATTACACTGAGTGAATCAGTAAGCTCGTTACATCTTTCAGATATTTCAGAAACCATCTTTGAAATATCTGTCGCTTCGCCCGCAGATGTATCGTTTGCCTTTGATAATTCAGCAATTCCACTGCCTAAACTTTCAAATTGCTTTACGATTTCTGCTATCATTTCGTCCTTTTTTATCTGATTTTCTTTTTCAGTTTCACGAAGCTTTGAAGTCTCATCCCTCTCATTCTCTACAACACTCTTTATGTAATAAATACAATTTTCTTTTCGATTGATGCCATTGTAAATAGCCTTAACCATCTCTTTACAACTGTCATAACCACAGCATCCGCAGTCAATACATTGCTGCTCGCTCGTAATTTTATTCATATCTCTAAAGATTTCGTTCTGCTGTGCTGCCGACGGTGTATTAACATCTATCTTTCTGTCTGTATAATTTCTGACAAAGTCATTGAGGCTAAGATTTTCAAACTGCCTGCATAATGCCTTGTATCTTTCCTGTGGGCTCGCATTTTCAGTCCATGACGATATTTTTTGAACTTTAAATCGAGATTTCTTCGCCTCTTTCTTTGCAATTTTTCTCTGTCTTGACATTTCAGCATACACTTTCTGCCCATCAATCCCTGACTGCGTACCTGTTCCAAACAGACAGCCGTTTGCACAGTTGAGTATATCTATCATTATAGGACTATCCGATGACGGTTTATACTCATCCAAAAATCTATATGCTTCATGTTCACCTTCAACCTGTCTGACAGACACATCCTCACCAAGGAACCATTTTACATTTTCCTTTAAGCCGCCCGGCATAGGATACATACTTCCAAGACCATATGCAAGTTCGTCATTGTATTCCCTCGCTGTTTTGTATGCATCACCTATATAATCCATAAAATTGTTAAATGTCACATTGTATGAAATGAGCTGCTCACAATTTTTATCGTTTATCTCTGATTTTTTAGCAATACAAGGTGATAAAAATGCTATCTTTTCCGTGATGTGTTCATATTTTTTCAAATACTTTGCCATGCACATGACCGGACTGTAAACAGGCATCATATATTCTATAAGTTCTTTTCTATACTTTTCTATATAATTTACAACTGCCGGACATGGACTTGAAATCATACCTTTCTTTCCTGTTTTTTCAAAATATTTAAGATACCCCCATGTGCAAATGTCAGCACCAAAACTTACACTGTAAATGTGTGACACACCGAGTTCCTTTAGATAACCGAGTATCCTTTTATACTGTGCCGGATAATTTGCTATAAATGCAGGAGCGATAACAACAGTTATCTTTTGACCATTTTTAACAGCATCAAAAAATTCTTTTGTATCATCCGTATATTCCCTTGCATTATGAGTACATACATCTATGCACTCTCCACAATCTATGCAGGCATCCAAAACAACATTTACCTTGTCATTCTCTACCGCACTGTTTGATGGAAAAACCGGGCAATTTCTAATACATTTGTTGCACCCTGTACATAATTCATTTGTATTTATAAAACTCACACCTATCCACCTTCTTTGCTTAAATCTTATATATGTATTTTACCCTATTTTTTTTCTCATATCAACAAAATATGACAATTTTTACAGTAAATAATAACAGTTCAGCCAAAAAAAGATAAGTCAATAATACACGAGCTTGCTCGATGTATTATTGGCTTGTTTTTTTGAGCTGAACTGTTACCTTAATTTTATATTTTTAATTAAACAGAGTTTTTACCTATATAATATACGCATATTATAATATTTTACACATTTTTGTATATGCCAAGCATTTCACTTCATAAAACCCGACATCATACAGACACCTTTTGCCCCGGCAGCTATACAGCTGCTCATATTTTCCTTAGATATTCCACCTATGGCATAGACATCTATGTCAACGCTTTCGCATACTTCCTTAAGAAAACCAAGCCCTCTCGGTGCAAGCCCTTTCTTGCAGTCTGTGACAAATACATGACCTGCTGTTATGTAGGATGCTCCAAGTTCCTCAGCCATCTTCGCCTGTTCTACTGAATGTGTCGAGACACCTATCACCTCAAAACAGTTTTTCTCTCTTTCTGTCATTTTCTCAAGAATATGAAGCGGAAGATGTATCTTTTTCACCCCGAGTTCGATTGCTTCCTTATAAAAATAATGAAGCACACATGACACTCCTGCATTTTCGCATATCTCAAGGACTTTAACGGCAAGCTCCCTGTATGTAACGGGTGGAAGATCCTTTTCACGAAGTATGATAAAGGCAGGCTGCTTTTTTGCAGCCTCCTCTATCTTTTCAAGAAACGGAGTAAATGAGGACATTTCTTCCCTTTTTTTTATGAAGTTCATCTTGTCTGTGGTTTCTGCATATGCTTTTGCAAATTTTGTATTTGTGTCTAATTCGCCTGCAGTTTCTGCATATGCTTTCACGAGCCTGCGGTTTGTCACACAAACAACGTTTGTGTTATAAACAACGTTTGTGTTATAAACAATGTTTGTGTTATAAACAATGTTCTTTCTATCCAACATACACATAATCATTGAGGACTGGCTGCAATCCCTCATCCTCCATATCTCCATACATCTCATCAAAACTTCTTGCGTCAGAAATTTCAAACTGCTCATCGCCTGCATCTGCATCGTCCTCGCCTGCATATTTGCTCTCATGGTCGCCTATGCCGGTTGATACTCCCGCCGAAACCTTTGTTGCGGCAATTTTTACTATTCCGTCCCTAAAATGCTTCTGCTCTCTTGATGAAACCGTTATTCCAATATACGGCAGGAATATCCTGTATGCACAAAGCACCTGACAAAGCTCTTTTTCGTGCACATCAAGTGGATTTATCTTATCATTATTGATGATAGGACGAAGTCTCGGACATGAAAGTGAATACTCAACATGAGGATATTTTCTCTGAAGATAATAAACATGAAGTGCACTTGCAAGTGCATCCTTTCTAAAATCTGAAAGACCTAAAAGTGCTGAGAAACCTACACCTCTCATGCCTCCCATGATGGCACGCTCCTGTGCTTCAAACCTGTAAGGAAATACTCTTTTATGTCCCATAAGATGAAGTGTCTCGTATTTATCTGAATTGTATGTCTCCTGGAACACCGTTATATAATCGGCACCGCACTCGTGAAGATACTTGTACTCATCACTGTTTACCGGGTAAATCTCAAGACCTACATTTCTAAAATACTTTGCGGCAAGTTTACACGCTTCACCTATGTATTTAACATCACTTGCACTTCTGCTCTCACCCGTGAGCATAAGTATTTCCTCGATGCCTGAGTCGGCGATGACTTTCATCTCATGCTCTATCTCATCAGCATTGAGTTTCTTTCTGTTAATGTCATTGTAGCAGTTAAAACCACAGTAAACACAATAATTCTCACAATAATTAGCAATATAGAGCGGTGTAAACAAATAGACCGTATTTCCAAAATGTTTGCTCGTCTCAATCTTTGCTCTCTGTGCCATCTCTTCAAGGAACGGAGCGGCGGCAGGTGACAAAAGAGCCTTGAAATCCTCAATATTGCAAGTCTCACTGTTAAGTGCCCTTCGCACATCAACAGCAGTATATTTATCATAATCATATGAATTCATCTGAGAGAGAACCTTATCCATAACATCAGAATTTATCTGCTCCATCCCCTCCATATACTCCATGTGATTAGTACGGCAGGATGGGTCAGTCTCTAACTTATGCTTATGCTCTAAAGCCTTTTCTGACAATTTATCAGAATCTACAAAAAATTGATTTTCAGCCATTTTTCTTCCTCTTTTCCTATATGATGTAAATTCAACTTATTCTCATATTCAACCTAAATTGACAAAACTATCTTAACTATATTTTACTATGCCGTAACATATAATATAAGCCGATAAAATCCGTAAAGCGGATTGCTCATGAATGCAGTCGTTTTGCAATCTGCGTTCAATATCTTACAAGATTTCATCCGATCAATCCCTCAAAAATCCCGTAAGCGGATCAGAGGCCTGTGCACCTCTCTCAAGCACTCGTCCAAGTCCCGCAAGATATGCATTTCTTCCTGCTTCGATAGCTGACTTAAATGCACCTGCCATCGCCGGAATATCACCGGCTGTCGCAATAGCCGTGTTTGCCATGATAGCGGCGGCTCCCATCTCCATAGCTTCACAAGCCTGTGAAGGTTTTCCGATACCTGCATCAACGATTACCGGAAGATCTGACTCGTCAATTATTATCTGGATAAATTCTTTTGTCGCAAGACCTTTGTTTGAACCTATTGGTGATGCAAGCGGCATGATAGCGGCGGCTCCCGCATTTGCAAGATCTCTCGCTGTATAAAGGTCAGGGTACATATAAGGAAGCACCGTAAATCCCTCTTTTGCAAGAATTTCCGTAGCCTTTACCGTCTCGGCATTGTCAGGAAGAAGATATTTGCTGTCTTTCATTATCTCAATCTTTACGAAATCACCGCAGCCGAGTTCTCTTGACATTCTTGCTATTCTGACTGCTTCTTTTGCATCCCTTGCACCTGATGTATTAGGAAGAAGTGTTACACCCTCCGGGATATAATCGAGAATATTTTCACTTTTCTTTGTATTTGTTCTTCTTACCGCAAGTGTGATTATCTGTGCACCTGCATTTTCAACAGCCGCTTTGATAAGCTCCATTGAATATTTTCCTGAACCTAAAATAAATCTTGATGAAAACTCTTTTCCACCTAATGTAAATGTATCTTTTGACATACCACTGCCACCTCCAACAAAACTTACTATTTCTACAACATCATTATCTTTTAAAATATAATTTGAATAGTCACTTTTATCAATTATCTTTTCGTTACACTCAACCGCAATGTGCGTAACCTTATAATCATTGTCATCAAGGTATTTCTGAATAGTCATACCTGCCGCATTTTCGTCTTTTCCATTAATATGTACCATATATCGCTCTCCTTTAAAATTAGTATTGTCTGAGGACAAGTTATCTTGCCTTGCGAATTTAATAACTAGAGAACAAAGTGGGCAAACCTGCTTATATTTCATTTTTTCTAAATCTTTGATGGTTTTGCAACACTTTGCGTGCCAGATGCGTGTTGCACGTTTTTTGCAACTAATTACTTTACGCATCTGTGCACATCCGCGGAGCTTTTTTTATTATATATGACTTTGTCATATATAATAAAAAAAGCCACACAAAGAAATACACCCGCGGTGGTGTACCCCTTCATGTGACTTAAATATAATGCCATCCACACTAATGTGAATTGCAACTTAAATCTCACTCTGCCGTATATATTAACCCATTTCTAGTGTGAATGTCAAGTGTAGATTTGATTCTTATCTGACTTTTAGTAACAGTTCAACCCTAAAAATATAATCGGTAATATTTAGGCTTGCTCATTGTATTGCTGATTATATTTTTAATTTTCTTTATGGATAAGTGACACAAGCGTTTTTATAAGCATCTTTATATCTATCGGCTTTGTCAAATGTGCATTCATTCCAGCCTGCATTGTTCTTTTCATGTCCTCATCAAATGCATCTGCCGTCATCGCTATTATAGGGATGCTTTTTGCTCTCTCATGCGATGAATTTCTGATTATCTTTGTCGCCTGCATCCCATCAATTTTAGGCATTCTGACATCCATAAGTATAACATCATATCTGCCCTGGGCTGACTTTAAATACATATCTACTACTTCCTGACCGTCTTTTGCACGCTCTACATTCATTCCATGTGCTTTCAATATTTCCATTGCAACGGCAGCATTTATATCATTATCCTCTGCCAATAATACATTTTTATCCTTTAAAATACTTTCGTCCGGCTTTACTGCTGAATTTCTTTTTGCTTCATCAATACTATGAACTTCCCTGTCAAAGTCTATCGTAAATGTTGTGCCTTTCATGGGTTCACTCTCACATTCTATAGTTCCACCCATTATCTCAACAAGATTTTTTACAATCGTAAGTCCAAGTCCGGTTCCCTCAACTTTATTTGTAAATTCATTATATTCCTGTTCAAACGGCATAAACATCTTTTTCTGAAATTCTTTGCTCATCCCACAACCATAATCTCTTATTACACAATGAATATGAACAAGTTTTTCATCTATGTCCTCTACCTCCATTATCCAATCGACATAGGAACCGCTGTTTGAAAACTTCAACGCATTATTTATGATGTTTACATATATCTGCTTTGTCCTAAGCGGATCTATCTTGATAAGAAAAGATCTGTATTTACTGAAATCTGCCCTAAGTTCAACATTGTATTTTTTTGCATTTGCCTCTAACATTTTCTTTATTGAACCAACAAAATCCATGCTCTCGACATATTCTTCTTTTAATTCAATCTTATTCTGCTCAATCTTGTTCATATCCAGAATGTCGTTTATTATCTGCAGCAGAAAATTGCCGGAATCAATTATCTGGTCTATGCACTCATCTTTTTTCTTTATCTCCGTGCTCGACCGTCCTATAGCCGCCATGCCGAGTATAGCATTCATAGGTGTTCTTATCTCATGACTCATTCTCGATAAAAAGTCGGTTTTTGCACGGCTTGCTTTTATTGCCTCATCACTCTTTTGCTGTATCTGCTCAATAAACTTCTTTTTGCTGTTTATGTAGATTAATGTTCCGATAACTGCAAATACAAGTATAAATGAAACAAATGAAAGTATATCTATATAAGAGTACAGCTTATCATACCACGAAAGGTCAGACCATTTATATGCTGTATCTTTATCTATAATATTTTTTCTTTCTTCTGATGTTATGTACTGTATTCCCTTGTTTAAAGCTGATTCTAATATGGAATTGTTGTTTATCGCAAGACCAAACGGCAATGATATATTATCAAATTCTCTTATATCAAGCTTCCTGTATCTCGGATTTTGAATGATAAACTTCGCATTGTATGTACTGGTCGCAAATGCATCCACCTCACCGTCATTTACCCCATTACAGGCATCTTCTATCGTGTCATACTCAACAATATTGTATTTTGTTTTGTTTTTCAGACAATCTGATATATATTTATATTTTTTTACAACCGCAATTCGCGCATTATCATTAAGTGTTCCATAACTGCTCTTTGTTATATAATTTATATCTGAGTCAAACAGACTCTTTGTTTTATAATACATCAGGTCATCAACATAGACTGGCAGTACAATATCAGTTTTCGTACTATTGAACATATCATAGGGATCTTTCGTATTTATCGCAAAATACCTAAACTTTATTCCGAGCTTTTCGCCCAGCTTATCCATAAGGTCTACTGCTATCCCTTTATATTTATGACTCTTTTTGTCATAATAACTTATAGGCTTATAGTCATCATATACTGCAACATTTAATGTATTGTTTTTTCTGAGATAATTTTCTTCGTACTTTCCAAGAGGTGTGTTTATTCTGTCCGGATAATATTTTACATTAAGAGCATTTTCAAATGTCGGCTCGGCAAGCTTAAGCTCCGTAAGTGCTTTATTGACATTTTTATAATATGGATTAGTGTTTTTCATAACAATATAATTATGGGATACACTGAATTTATTTAATATCTTCATATCATCAGTAAGATCCATAACATTGCTTATGACACCGTCCACTTTCTCATCGTCTAAAGCCTGTTTACATTCATTGTAATCATCATAATATACTAAATTTTTATATACATTTATGGATTTTAAATATGACTTCATCCCAACATAATCAAGGAGCTGTTTTGTTATTGCAATCTTCATCCTGCCTATGCTGTTATAGTCATCATAATACAGGTCACCACGGTTTTTCTTCGTCATTATGGCATGGTAAGTAGTCATTATATCTTCAGTAGTAAAACTCAGTTCACTTAAAGCCTTAACCGACTCCGATACCGGCATCATAATATCAATGCTGTCACTTTTAAGAAGCCCCGGCAATTCTTCCCACGATTTTACTTTTATATAACTATAATCAAAATGAATACTTGAAAATTTGGATATTTCGTTCAGATAATCTACACCATATCCACATTCATCTCCATTTGAATCGTACTCAAAAAATCCGTCAAGCCGGCAAAAACCTACTTTAAGTTTTACTGTCGACAATTCGTCTGCTGACGCAGTATCGGAATCAAAAATGCTGACTGCTGACAGCAATAAGCATATCATACATATATATTTTAATTTAACCAATATATCCCGCATTTTTAATCAGACCTTTCCCATAAAACCTTAGCTGTAAGTATTTTATTATTTTTTTAATATTTCAATTATCTTTTTCTCAACAATTTCAGCCGTTTTTCTATGAGTCTTAACCGTAGGATGCCAGTTTATGCTGAGTCCGTCAGCTTCATCCTGAAACGGAAGTTCAAGATAATATACATTATCCGTATTATTCTTACTGTTAAAAAGTTCAACCGCTCTTTCTACTGAACCACACAGTCTTTTATCCATCGTACCGAGCATACATAAAATCGGTATTTCAGGATTTTTACTCCTTATCGTACCGAGGAATTTTGTATAACCGTTTACAAATTCTTCGTTTCGTGCTGCATCATTATCCGTGTAACTTGCATCATTTGTTCCAAGATACACCGTGATAATGTCCGGAATAAAATTACTGTTATCCCACTTTTCCCATTTGTCCTCAGGTGTGTGAAGATAATCCCTCTCGCAGCCTGCGTCCGTATATTCGTAAAGCATCGGCACAAGCCAGTCCGCATCTTTAACCTTTGGTGCATCTTCTCCTATGTATGCCGTAATCACACCTTTACCGTTCCATGCAACAACATTTACATCCGCATCAAGATGTGTTGCCGTAAGAAGTGAATATGCTCCCATCGGATTTTCTTTTGAAGTATCATGCTGTGTCTCTTCAACTCCACCCTCATTGCCATATCCGCAGGTAATCGAATCACCTACCATTTCTATCTTAAGCTTTTTAGCCGCAGGAGGTGTCAAAATCTCCTCACTGTCCGTCTCTATCCATTTGATGCCGCAAGCTGCATACTCTGCTTCTGAATATTTTATAAGAGTGACTGTTACCGTTTTTTCTTCATCTGACTCATAAAGTACATACTCAGCTTCGTCTTTGTCAAGACAAAATCTTTTATATGGCTCCTCATCGGCAGCCGCACCATACGATATTTCATTATCCTTTTCTTCCTTAACAAACACGGCAACCCATGCGTAATCTCTCTTTTCATGGGTTGAGGCATCCGATACCAATTCCACCTTTGCTGTCTTTCCCTTAAATCTGAACGATACACTTGAACCGGTATAACCGAGATAACGCACTCCGTCCCTGTATATGGTTCGTCCCGTTATCTTAGTATTGTTCTCATCTGCTGCAAATCTCATAAATTCTCCTCGATTCTATTATCCTCATTTTCAGGCGGATATTCATAATCCGCTCTGCTGCTTTCTTTTAATACTATTATCTGCTTCTGATATTTAATATCATTTATCTATCCTGCCGGAGTTGCTGTCGGTGCAGTCTCAACACTTTTATTTATATCAAGCCAGCAAGCCTGCCTTAAGGCTATTTCACTGTTTGATACATCCTCTCCTTTTATATTTCCGTCAGTCTGTACGCACAATATCTCATTTGACTTTTCGCCTGCTTCTTTAAGCCAATATGCCGTATCTGCCTGTGGAATCACATTCTTGTATTTTTCAAAATCATCCTTTGAAAGTTCAAAGAAGTATTCAGGAAATTCACTGTCGTCAGCCGATTTCACATAATTTTGAACCACGACAAGTCCAAGTTCGTTGTCGGAATATTTTTTCAACTGCTTTGTGTTGAGCCAGCGGCGGGCTTTTGACTCATACCAGTCGTTACTTTCCGTTTCCTCCATCGAAAATCTCTTTTTCTTACCTGCTTTTTCTTTCATCATAAGCACTTTGCCATCAGATGTTTTTTCAAGAATGACCCAGTTTGCAGTTCCAAATATAACCACATCACCGACATTCGCTGCCTGTATAAATTTCTTTTCAAGTTTTGCAGCTCTCTCCTGTGCGTCAAACTTTTTCTCAGCCTTTTTGAAATTTATCAAAGCCGATTTGTCCTTTCCTTTTTTCTCCTTTTTCAATCCTATATAATAATAGCACTTTTTCATATTACCATTTGCAACCAAAAAGCCATTTGCTTCTTTATAGTTGGCTATGGCAAGTTTGTATTTTTTTTGTGACTGGTGATATATCCCCTTGCACATCGGATACACCGGAGTTTGCCAAAGGAATACTATCAGTGCAGCAAAAACAGCCAGCACAATTCCTCTTCTTTTATATGCTGCCTTAGTTTCAAGTTTTAATATTCCTTTCTGACATTCTTCTATATGCCTGTCACATTCTTCGACCTTGTACTTGAACTTTTTACATCTTTCAAAATTCTCTATGGCATCTACAAAATCGCTTTTAGTCTTTGACTTTTTCTGTCTTTGGCACGATAAATCAAACACCTCAGCAGTTCCGTTCTTTACCGCTTTATCAGCAATCTCAAGACACTTTGCCCTTCTCTCATCGGAATCAAGATATCCTGGGATTTTTCCAAACTTAGCGGCAGCATTGTTCATAGAAATATAAACTCTTTCAAATCTCTCAACGCAGTCTGCAGCTTCCATCACTGAAACCGCTGAATTGTATATTTTTTCTTCTGCAGACAGAACTCTTACTTCTTTTCCTGCCGCTTTTTTTGCCGCATCCCTTGCAGCCTTTATAGCCGCCCTTTTTTCAGCTTTTAGAGTTGCTTTATCTTTTTTATTTTCAAAAGTATCAGCCATTTGCATTTTCCACCTTATTTTTTTTCCTATCAAAGATTTTTCCAACATAGTCCACGGTAGGTCCCATCATTATGACCATACATACAGTCATAATACCAACTTCCCCACCTGCCGCAAATCCTATACATGTTGCCACCAGGTCATAGATAATCCTTACAACCCTGAATGTATTTTTTCCCGTATATTTTTCTATCTTATCACTTATAAGAAATGATACCGCATCATAAGGAGCTGTACCGTGTCCACTCTGCATATATACTGCTGCCGCAACAACAAATATTATAAGTCCCGGTATCAGAAAGCCGACTCGCATACCAAGTGAAAGATGTGACGGTACATGAAAAATATCCTTAAACACCCATGAGAAAAAATCTGCTGAATATCCGACAAGTATCATATTTCCCAGAGTTCCTGTTCCTATAAGTTTTCTCTCAAATATGACAACAAGTACAAGAAGTACCAAATTTGATATAAGCTGATAGTTTCCAAATGTCATGCCGAGTCTGGCTGAAATGCCATAATTCATAGCGGAATACGGGTCCGTCCCCATATCACTTAAAACAAGCATTGCCACGCACATTCCCATAAGGATAACAGCTATTATCATCATAAAAAAACTTTTTGTCCACTCTTTAGTAAATTTAAAATTCATAATTCTTTCCTATCCCATTTATTTTTACTCTCAGAAAACATAATATCACAGCAACCACCCATTGTCACGCTATTTCTTTGTGTTACCTCTTTTTATAGTAACAATTCATCCTTGCTTTTTATATCTTATATTGGTCTGCCCAAATACATACTGTTTTGAACTTACCTGTTTTTGTGCCTTGCTATACTTAAAATCACGCTTTTCTCTCTCTGCTATAAGTGTCCTCTTTGCCCTCAACTCCTCTTTCTCCATTTGTACCTTTTCAAAATCTTTATTTTGTATCTCATAAACAAACCTTGAAACATCTGCATCTTTGTTAAATCTCTCTTTAACATAATATATATGAAGATGTTTTTTCGCCCTTGTCATAGCCACATAAAACATTCTTCTCTCTTCTTCCATGTCGGCATCAAGAACCGCTTTTGAGTGCGGTGTCACCCCCTCGTTTGCATCAGGTATGAATACACATTCATATTCAAGTCCCTTTACTCCATGCATTGTCATAAGAAGTACGGCATCCGACTGTTCCTGCCCGTTAGAAAGCATCCTGCTCTTGACTGCCTGTTCTTTAAGTTCTTCCGAGTATGACCTTATATACTCAAACCACTCTTCAAAGTTATCATAGCCTTTTGCCTCCTCCTGAAGCTCATCTAAAAAATCCATCATCTCATCAGCTCTGACACCTTTGTACTCCGCATAGTCTTTTATATAATCGTCATATCCTATCCCGTTTCTTATAAAATTTATCGCCGGATACGGTTTCAGATTTGATAGCATTTTAAGGTCATACTGAAACTGCTCAAAACGCTCAATCATCCACTCCTTATCTTCATAATATTTTTTGAGTTCCTCTATATCGACAATGCTTTCAGTAAATGCTGACCGGTGCACATATCTTTTTGGTCTGTTTATAATACGGAGGAAATCAGCCCTCTCCCTGCTTCCCTGTGCAATTTTTATATATGTAATAATATCTCTGGCTATCCAGTGATCATACATATTGGGTATGCGTTCTTTCATAACAAACGGTATATTAAATTCCATCAGCTTTGAACTCATAGTCCTTGCCTGTGTATTTGTTCTAAAAAGCACCGCCATCTGACTGTACGGTATCCCGCTGTCTTTATATTCAAGTATCTTTGCCCTGATATTTTCACATTCTTCAGATATTTTGTTAAATTCTTTTATCTCTATTTCTTCCCCATACTCATTTTCAGCCGTAAGTTTTTTGGATAGTCTGTTTTTATTCTTTTCAATAAGTTTTGCGGCCCGTTCTACAATAGCACCGCTGCACCTGTAATTTATACCGAGTACATATCTTTTTGAATCTTTATAGTCCTTTAAAAACTGTTTCATTATGTCAGGCTTTGCACCTCTGAAACCATAAATTGACTGGTCATCATCACCTACGATAAAAAGATTGTTTTCAGGTGCGGCAAGCATTTTTACTATATCATATTGAACCTTATTTATGTCCTGAAACTCATCTATGAGAATATAAGGATACTGTTTATGCCACATCTGCCTTATGTCCTCTCTCGCCTTAAGAAGTTCATAACAATAGACCAGCATATCGTCAAAATCTATAAGTTTCCTGCCCTGTAAAGCTTTCTGATAGCCTGTAAATATTCTTCTGAAAGACTCTCCCGGACAGTTTGGCGAATAATAGTGTTGTAATTCTATCATCTCGCCCTTGACTCTGCTTATCTCCCCCTCAATATCATTTAAAAAGTCATTTTCATCCTGTATCTCTATATCTTCTTTATTTATAAGTTCTTTTAATATCTGTCTTTTAGTATCATCACGGATAATATTATCTGCAGTATAATGATACGCATATTTTAATATTGTAAAAAATATAGCATGAAATGTTCCAAAATATACTCTTTTAGAAGCATCACCCATCATGCTCTCATATCTTTTTTTCATCTGGACTGCCGCCGCTTTTGTGAATGTGATAACAAGTATGTTGGTATTTTTTACTCCTTTTTCCTCAACAAGATACCTGACTCGTTCTGTTATAACCCTCGTCTTTCCTGAGCCCGGTGTCCCTATAACAAGACATGGTCCCTTAAAATGTTCTATTGCTTTTTTCTGCTGTTCATTCAAATTCAAAACTGCTACTCCTAACTAAATGATTTAGGCAGGATTTCAAAACATACGAAACCCTGCCTTTTTATTTTGCTTTTCCATATCTTTTCCATAAACCTGTACCAGACAGATATTCCTAATCTGCCTGATAGATTTAAACTCATCTGTATCTAAAAATCCATAACCTGTGCAAACATATCCCTTAGATTTCCATATGCCCTGTAGTCTGCACGATCATCACCAACTTTTTCAATGTCATTTAAAAGAAGAAGCTTATCCCCCTGATAATACTTCACCATATAACGACAGAGTGTTGAGTTTATCCCTGCACCTAATACTAATAGTATATCCGCATTCTCAACTATGGTGCTCGCCTTACTTATTTTTCCATTGTCAAGCATCTCTCCAACAAGTGTAAATCCCGGTCTGAGTGGGATACCGCACTTTTCACATACCGGTATGCCTTTTGCGTGCTTTATATAATGTGAGTCATATAATCTTTTACACCTTGGACATACATTCTCATCTACAGAACCGTGAAGCTTTATGACATTGCTGCATCCTACTTTATCATATATAGAATAAACCGAACGCGTAACCACTGCACTGAGCTTACTGCACTGCTGCAATTTATATATACCATAATGAATGGGCGAAGGCTGCGGATCATCAATATTTAAAATAACTTCCTTATAATACTTGTAAAACAGAGCCGCACGTCTCGTGTAAAATGATGAAGATACTATCTCATCGTTTGGGTAACCATATTTTTGCTCAACATCATATGCGAGATGCTCAGCATTTACACCGTTAAGTCCCATGTCATATGTAATGTTCATACCCGCAAGCACTACGATATTTCCGCCCTCGCGTATAATGTCTCTCATTTTTTCAAGAACCTGCTCCATAGAACCCTCATTTCTGCACACATTTTTGTGCATAGTGTGAAATACAAAATCTGTGTCAAGTGTGCACAGACACAAATCTTCGGTGCGAAAAACCTATCTTCACACTTTCTCCTTTCATGATACCTAAAATCACTCTCCAAGATATGTGCATATACACTTTACAGCGTTATCAATGCCTGAAAGATCACTTCTGACAACAAGGTCATAGTTGTTTAAATCTGTCCACTTTTCACCTACATGATAATTGTAATAATTGCCTCTTCTCTTATCATTTTTCAAGATGACATCTGCCGCCTTATTTTCCTCGATATCATACTCACTCACGGCACGCTCAATCCTAAATGACATTGCTGCCTTTATGAAAAGATTTACTACATCCTCTCTCTCTTTTAATACATAATCAGCACATCTTCCCACTATAATGCACGGTCCCTCCTCCGCAACCTTTCTGATAACATCAGACTGTGCAAGGAAAATCCTGTCATCAAGCGACAAACCACTGAAACCAAAATCCTGGTTTCCATAGACATTTATACCCATAGCAAGTGAATAAAGCAAACTGTTTGTAGCCTTATCCTCAGCTCTTGCAAATGTTTCCTCAGCAAATCCGCTCTCCTTTGCCGCTCTCGTAATGATTTCATTATCATAAAAAGGAATATCGTAATGTTTAGCAAGCTTTTGTCCTATCTCGCGTCCGCCGCTTCCATACTGTCTGCTTATCGTAATAATCTTATTCATAGGTCATGCCCCCCTGTTCTGATTTCCAATATAATTGGCTATTTTCCATAAATTATTATATATTCATTATACACTTTTTTTGCTATTTGCACAATGATTTTATTCTCTTTTTATGGCTGAACTGCTTGTGACCTAATATCTAAGCATCCATGAATTTTCAGGTTTTCTTTTTATTTCCTGTTTATTTTCATACATTGCAGCATCTGCTTTCTTGAAAACATCGTCATAACAACTATGTTTTTTACTGTCATAATGCACGATTCCCATAGCTACTGAAGCAAAATAATAATCAGGGTACATTTCATTTATCTGTTCAAACTGCTGTTCAAGATTTCTGCGGCAGTTGTTTAGCTGTTCCACGTCTGCATTTTCTATTATTGCAACAAACTCATCACCGCCTATCCTGAATACCGGGCTATGCTTAAATGCACGGCATATACATCTGCATGAATCTATAATAAGTATGTTTCCTTTTTCATGACCATAATTGTCATTTACATATTTCAGACCGTTTATATCAAAAATCGCAACCGCAAAATCAACCTCACTGTTTTTTATAACATCATCAATAATCTCTATGTATTCTTTATATGCAGTAACATTTTTAACTCCCGTAAGCCCATCAACATAAGCTTTTTGATTTGCATAGTTTAATGCATCCTGAAGTTCTAATATCTGCTGTTTTTCGTTTGAGATGTCCTGAACAGCAAATATAACATGCTTTAGCTTTCCATTTTCATCCCTGTCAACTTCTATAAATCTTGCACGACACCAGCCTACCTTTTTCCCCTTATACTCGGTAGATATATATTCATTTTTTCCCATTCGCTCATCAAGAGTTGATAAGTCGGTAAATTCAAGCATCATGTTTATATGCTTTTGCACGGCACGCTCTGAATATATTTTTCTCAATGCAGTTGAGGCACACTTTATGTCTCCAACAGCTTGATTAGCCAATGTATAATCTTTTATTCTCTCATAACTGTCATCATCCATATAAATGTAATACATGAATATGTAAATATTTGCCAACGAACTGACAGTATTGTACTGGCGTTTTTCATGATCAAGAGCTATCTTTAATTCTGCCTGGGAATATTCAAGCTCGATATTTTTCATAATGACTTCCTGTGCCACCTCATCAACACTAAGATTGCAATACGCACTTATAACACCTATACAGATACCTATCACAAGCATATTTGTCTGAGGCTCCATATTTTGAATAAGTGCACCTAGCATAACAGGCACAATAAATGATATTAGCACAACATATCTTTTGCCTCTGCCGGACTTTTTTTCAAGATATGCATCTTTTAACAATGCGGCTGTCGAAATCGTAATATAAACCGCAGGTACTATAAAAAGAAATCCATAATATTTTCCTCTCAAAAATTTACCCGCATCATTTATACTGTAAAATCCATCAACAAAACAGGCGATGATTATAATAACCATATTTATGACAGCCGGTATCGCACAATGCAGACAGCTCATCTGATTTGATATGATTGATGACTCCCTAAATATTCCTGAGTATATAAACCACAAAAATATCGTATAATTAAATGCTATAAAGGCACAAGCCCAAACCAGACTTCTTAGTCCTCTGCACATACTGATTATTCCATAATCTGCAAGATTACCTGCTGCAAATGCAGCAACCATGCAAAAACTTGAAAATGTAATCCAGAAATACAATTTCATGAAAATATCTTTTTTCTTCCAGCCATATATTCTTGTAATAATCAGCAACAATGTTGCCACACATATAATATCCGTTTTTGTATATGTCAACATTCCTTTTAATATTTCATGCACTCCATCAGCCTCCCAAAAACACAAAGTATAATCTGATCTGAATAACGGTTTCACATATATTTTTTAACAGATACTTATCTATTCATGTACTATGTGGTCAGCAAATAATAAATATTATTCTGCACTATCAAGACTTGGAATCTGCACCTGTATATCACAGTCCATTCCATAGTCAACACCGTCTATCTTAAATCCAAAAATCTCATAAAATTCTTTCCAATATTCGTCTATATCTGCAACTTCCGTAAGATTTTCAGGAGTTATCTCGTTCCAGATTTTCTCAACTTCCTGCTGAACCTCAGATTCCATCTCATAATCATCCATACGGATAAGTCTCTTATCATCAACCGGAACACCTGAAGGATTGCAAAGTCTATCATGCACAAGTCTATACATCTGCTGAATACATTCTTCATGCACATTTTTTTCTTTCATTACTTTTAAAAGTATTGACAGATATAATGGCACGATAGGAATAGCTGCACTTGACTGTGTTACAACAGCCTTGTTTACTGAAACATACGCACTTACTCCGTCAACCTGCTCGTCTATCTCATCGGCAGTCTTATATAAATCTGCTTTCGCCTTTCCGATAGAACCATCAAAATAGATAGGATGTGTAAGTACAGGTCCAATATATGAATATGCAACCGTCACTGCATTGTCTGAGAGCACATCCGCTTCTTTCATGGCATCTATCCATAAACGCCAGTCCTCACCGCCCATTACCTTAACGGTAGCGTTTATTTCGTCCTCTGTCGCAGGCTCAATAGTTACCTCTGAAATCTCATTTGTAGAAAGGTCTATCGTCTTGTTCGTGTATGCTCCGTCAGTTGTCTTTAACACTGAACGGTATGTCACCCCGTCAGGAGCTTTTCTTCTAGGTGCAGCCACACTATAGATAACCATGTCAACTTTGCCAAAATCTTTTTTTATAAGGTCTATTGTCTCTTTCTTTATATCATCTGAGAACGCATCACCGTTTATCGTCTTTGCATAATGACCGTCTTTTGTGGCAAACTCCTCAAATGCAACGGTATTGTACCATCCGGCTGTTCCCGTTCTTTTCTCTTTTCCTGCTTTGTCAAATATGACACCGATAGTATCTGCATCACATGAATATGTAAGTGCTATTCTGCTCGCAAGTCCATACCCCATTGAAGCACCGATGACAAGAACTTTCTTTGGTCCGTCAGTCTTTGGCATACTGTTTATATAATCAATCTGCTCCCTAACTGCAGCCTTACATCCCTCAGGGTGTGCAGTTGTGCACATAAATCCTCTTACTTTTGGTTCTACTATCATTTTCTTTTTCCTCCATAAAACAATGAATTTAGTTCTCTATAAAACTTTTAACTTATATTTTCTATTCAATATAATATCTGATGTTCCATAATTTTTAATTCAGTATAATAAATCCTTAACTCTTAATTTTTATTCAATATAATATCCTATAAAACCATATAAAATCAAAAAGATGCCGCCAATGCGACACCTTTTGATTTACCGAAAGCGGTTATATACCATTTCGGCGCCCCTGCCAAGGATTGTTTACGCTCGTTTTTTAATCCTTGTGCATTTCTACTTTACTATATTTAAAGTATTATGTCAATCAGCCATTATATCTGCATAACAACTTTTGCCATGCAGATATATGCTTATGAAAAATTAGTCGTCTAATTCAGTTGTTGTTGAGAATACAAGCTCTCCATCTTCAGACTTTACTGTGTCGTCTGCCGGAGTCTCCTGCTCTGCTGCTGAATTTTCAGCTTCTTTTTCTGCTGATTTGCCATTCTTTTCTTTTGCTTTTTCCTTAGCTTCTTTCTCTGCTGCTTCTATCTTAGCTCTTCTGCGCTCCTCAATCATCTTTTCTGCTGCCTCGTCACAGTCAAGCTTAACTTCACGGTAGCACTTCATACCTGTACCTGCCGGTATAAGTTTACCGAGGATAACATTTTCCTTAAGACCAACGAGTGGGTCAATCTTGCCTTTGATTGCTGCATCAGTAAGAACTTTTGTTGTCTCCTGGAATGATGCTGCTGAAAGGAATGAGTTCGTTGCAAGTGAAGCCTTTGTGATACCGAGCATACACTGCTGTCCTGTAGGAGCTTCTTTTCCTTCCTCTGTAAGTCTCTCGACTTCATCTTCAAATTCAAGTGCATCAACCATTACACCAGGTAAGAACTCTGAATCTCCTGCTGTCTCGATGCGGATTTTCTTAAGCATCTGACGAACAATGACTTCGATATGCTTATCGTTTATCTCAACACCCTGTAAACGGTAAACTCTCTGAACTTCACGGATCATGTAATCCTGAACGGCACGAACACCCTTGATTGCAAGAATGTCATGTGGATTTACACTACCTTCTGTAAGCTCGTCACCTGCTTCGAGGACTTCGCCCTCTGTTACTTTTATACGCGAACCATAAGGGATAAGATATGCTCTCTCATCTTTAAGTTCGTCATTTGTTATAACAACTTCACGCTTCTTCTTTGTATCACGGATAGAAACTCTACCACCAATCTCTGCGATAATTGCAAGTCCTTTTGGCTTACGAGCCTCAAAAAGCTCCTCGACACGAGGAAGACCCTGTGTAATATCATCTCCGGCAACACCACCACTATGGAATGTACGCATAGTAAGCTGTGTACCAGGCTCACCGATAGACTGTGCTGCTATGATACCAACTGCTTCACCGACCTGAACCGGCTCACCTGTTGCAAGGTTGGCACCGTAACACTTAGCACAAACACCGACATGGGATTTACAGGTAAGTATTGTACGAATCTTAACCTTTGCTTTTGCTCTGTTTTCAGCAATCTCTTTACGCTGGCATACAAGTGCGGCACGCTTTGGCGTAATCATGTGGTTTGCTTTTACGATAAGCTCTCCATCATCACTGTATATATCTTCGCAGGCAAAACGTCCTGTAATTCTCTCCTGAAGTTCCTCGATTACATCCTTTCCGTCAGTAACCGCTGAAATCTCCATACCTGAAATCTCTTTTCTGTTTGCACAGCAGTCAATCTCACGAATGATAAGATCCTGTGATACATCGACAAGACGACGCGTAAGGTATCCTGAATCGGCTGTACGGAGAGCTGTATCTGACATACCCTTTCTGGCACCATGTGCAGAAATGAAGTATTCCAATACATCAAGTCCCTCACGGAAGTTTGACTTGATAGGAAGCTCGATAGTACGTCCTGATGTATCTGCCATAAGTCCACGCATACCGGCAAGCTGTTTAATCTGTTTGTCAGAACCACGGGCTCCGGAATCCGCCATCATGAAGATGTTGTTGTATGCATCAAGTCCTGTAAGAAGTGCAGTTGTGATTTCATCATCCGCCTGCTGCCAAACCTTGATAACACCCTTGTATCTCTCCTCTTCTGTAAGGAATCCACGGCGATACTTTCTTGCTATCTGCTCTACAGTCTTTTCAGCTTCTGCAAGAATTGTCTTTTTCTCTGCCGGCACTGTCATGTCGGAAATAGAAACCGTCATGGCTGCACGGGTTGAATATTTATAACCGATTGCCTTAATGGCATCCATTGTCTCTGCTGTACCTGTTGCACCATGTGCATTGATACATTTTTCAAGAATCTGCTTAAGCTGTTTCTTTCCTACATGGAAATCAACCTCAAGTTTAAGGAAATTGTCAGGGTTTGTTCTGTCTACAAATCCCATATCCTGTGGAAGAATTTCATTAAAAATAAATCTTCCGAGTGTTGAGCAGATAATCCTTGACTCTGTCTCACCGTCAGCATTGATGCCTGTTCTGCGGACATTTATTCTCTCATGGAGGCATATCTCATGGTTTTCATACGCCGTGATAGCTTCCTCCATTGATTTGTAAAATCTATAATATCTCTCCGGATGCTTATCTGCATCAGGGTCATCAATATAGTCAGGCTTTGTTCTTGAAAGCTCCGGACGCTCCTGTGTGAGATAGTAAATACCAAGTACCATATCCTGTGAAGGAACAGCAACCACTCCACCGTCTGACGGCTTCAGCAGGTTGTTTGGTGATAACAAAAGGAAACGGCACTCTGCCTGTGCTTCAACGGAAAGCGGAAGATGGACAGCCATCTGGTCACCATCGAAATCGGCATTGAACGCTGTACATACAAGTGGATGAAGCTTGATAGCCTTACCTTCTACAAGGATAGGCTCGAATGCCTGAATACCAAGTCTATGAAGCGTAGGGGCACGGTTAAGCATAACCGGATGCTCGCGGATAACTTCTTCAAGTACATCCCAAACCTCTGTCTGAAGTTTTTCTACCATCTTCTTAGCCTGTTTGATGTTGTGTGCTGTCTCATTGGCAACAAGTTCTTTCATAACGAACGGTTTGAAAAGCTCGATAGCCATTTCTTTTGGAAGACCACACTGGTAAATCTTAAGTTCAGGTCCTACTACGATAACTGAACGTCCTGAATAGTCAACACGCTTACCGAGAAGGTTCTGACGGAAACGACCCTGCTTACCTTTAAGCATATCTGAAAGTGATTTGAGAGGTCTGTTTCCCGGACCTGTAACAGGACGGCCACGACGACCGTTGTCAATAAGAGCATCTACTGCTTCCTGAAGCATTCTCTTTTCGTTTCTGACGATAATGTCGGGTGCTCCAAGTTCAAGAAGTCTCTTAAGACGGTTGTTTCTATTTATAATACGACGATATAAGTCGTTCATATCTGATGTTGCAAAACGTCCACCGTCAAGCTGCACCATAGGACGAAGATCAGGAGGGATTACAGGGATAACTGTAAGTATCATCCATTCAGGCTTATTTCCTGACTCCCTAAATGACTCTATAACTTCGAGTCTTTTAATAATTCGTGCACGCTTCTGACCTGATGCATTTTCAAGTTCAGTTTTGAGTGTCACGGATTCTTCCTCAAGATCGATGTTCATAAGAAGTTCCATGATAGACTCAGCACCCATTCCTGCACGGAATGAATTGCCATATTTTGCCTTTGCTTCCTGATACTCAGCTTCAGATAAAATCTGTTTCTGCTGGATTCCTATATCAGGTGCTGTCTCTAATACGATGTAAGAAGCAAAGTATAATACTCTCTCAAGGTTTTTAGGTGATACATCAAGGATGAGTCCCATACGGCTTGGAATACCCTTGAAATACCAAATATGTGATACCGGTGCTGCAAGTTCAATGTGTCCCATACGCTCACGACGAACGCTTGACTTTGTAACTTCTACACCACACTTATCACAAACTACACCCTTATAACGGATTTTCTTATACTTACCACAATGACACTCCCAGTCCTTGCTTGGTCCGAAAATCTTTTCACAGAAAAGACCATCTTTTTCCGGTTTTAAGGTTCTATAATTTATTGTCTCAGGCTTCTTAACCTCGCCCCTAGACCATTCTCTGATCTTTTCAGGCGAAGCAAGACCAATCTTAATAGCATCATAAGTGATGTGCTTTTCCGCTTTATTAGTCTCTGACATAGTAACCTCCTTAGTCATCAAATACTGATTCTGTATCAATCATAGTTGCACCAAATGCATCTTCAAGCTCATCAGGTGTTCCCTCGATATAGCCTGCTGATGCATATGACTCACCGTTGTCAAATGCGTCATATGTCTCATCATCATCAGTAAGTGATTTGATTGAATCGTTTTCAGATTCGTCAACATCCTCACCAAGTTTTACTTCATTGCCATTCTCATCAAGAACAGTAACATCAAGTGCAAGTGCCTGTAATTCTTTAAGAAGGACCTTAAATGACTCAGGAATACCAGGCTCTGAAATATTGTCACCCTTGATAATAGCTTCGTAAGTCTTAACACGACCGATAACATCATCGGATTTAACGGTAAGAATTTCCTGAAGTGTGTGTGCAGCACCATATGCCTCAAGTGCCCAAACCTCCATCTCACCGAAACGCTGTCCACCGAACTGAGCCTTACCACCGAGTGGCTGCTGTGTTACTAATGAGTAAGGACCTGTTGAACGTGCATGGATCTTATCATCAACAAGATGATGGAGTTTGAGGTAGTGCATGAAACCGATTGTAACAGCACCGTCAAAATACTCACCCGTACGACCATCACGAAGACGAACTTTTCCGTCTCTGTTGATTGGAACGCCTTTCCACTGAGCACGATAAGCTTCATTTTCAACAAGATATTCCATAACATCAGGTGCAAGAATATCTTTATATTTATCTTCAAAAGGAACAACTTCCTTTAAGCGTGCGATTTCCTGCTCGTCACCATCTTCCTCTGCCTTTGCAAGCTGCTCGGCGAGTTCTTCCTGATTGAGCGGTGTATTTGCATAATCATTTGCAAGTTCAAGAGTATCCATAATATCTTTCTCGTTCGCGCCGTCAAATACAGGAGTTGATACATTAAAGCCAAGAACTTTCGCTGCAAGACTTAAATGAATTTCAAGGACCTGACCGATGTTCATTCGAGAAGGCACACCCAACGGGTTAAGCACGATGTCAAGCGGACGACCGTTTGGAAGGAATGGCATATCTTCAACAGGGAGAACTCTTGAAACGACACCCTTGTTACCATGACGACCGGCCATTTTATCTCCGACCTGAATCTTACGCTTCTGTGCAATATATATACGAACTGACTGATTTACTCCCGGTGGAAGCTCATCACCGTTTTCTCTTGTAAATACTTTGGCATCAACGATAATACCAAACTCTCCATGAGGAACTTTAAGAGATGTATCTCTTACCTCACGTGCTTTTTCTCCGAAGATTGCACGAAGAAGTCTTTCCTCGGCTGTAAGCTCTGTCTCTCCCTTAGGAGTAACTTTACCTACAAGGATATCTCCGGCACGAACCTCAGCACCGATACGGATGATTCCACGCTCATCAAGATTCTTAAGGGCATCATCACCTACGCCCGGTACATCACGTGTGATTTCCTCAGCACCAAGTTTTGTATCTCTTGCCTCTGCCTCATACTCATTTATATGAACTGATGTATAAACATCTTCTTTTACAAGTCTTTCACTAAGAAGTACGGCATCCTCGTAGTTGTAACCTTCCCATGTCATGAAACCGATAAGCGGGTTCTTACCAAGTGCGATCTCACCGCCGCAGGTAGAAGGTCCGTCTGCGATAACCTGTCCTTTCTTAATTTCATCACCTTTTCTTACGATAGGCTTCTGGTTCATACTTGTTCCCTGGTTGCTTCGCTGGAACTTAGAAAGCTTATATCTGTGAACATTTCCTGTTGCAGGCTTGATGATAATCTCATTTGATGCTGAACGCTCAACAATACCGTCTTCCTCTGCAACTACACAGTTTCCTGAATCGACTGCTGCTTTCATCTCCATACCCGTACCAACAGCAGGTGCCTCAGTAATAAGAAGCGGAACTGCCTGACGCTGCATGTTTGAACCCATCAATGCTCTGTTGGCATCATCGTTCTGGAGGAACGGAATCATTGCCGTAGCTACTGAGAATACCATCTTAGGAGATACATCCATGAGGTCTATCTTGCTCTTTGCAAACTCTGATGTCTCTTCACGGAAACGACCTGAAACATTGTTTCTCACGAAATGTCCGTCAGTATCAAGCTCCTCGTTAGCCTGTGCAACGATATATTTATCTTCTTCGTCTGCTGAGAGATATACAACCTCGTCAGTAACGACAGGATTTGCCGGGTCAGTTTTATCTAGTTTACGATAAGGTGCCTCGATAAATCCATACTCATTTATTCTCGCATAAGATGCAAGCGAGTTGATAAGACCGATGTTTGGTCCTTCAGGTGTTTCTACAGGACACATACGGCCATAATGTGTATAATGAACATCTCGAACCTCGAATCCGGCTCTGTCTCGTGAAAGACCACCAGGTCCTAATGCCGATAATCTTCTCTTGTGAGTAAGCTCACTAAGAGGATTGTTCTGATCCATGAACTGTGACAACTGTGAACTTCCGAAGAACTCCTTAACTGCCGCAGTTACAGGTTTGATATTTATAAGTGACTGTGCAGTGATGCTGTTGATGTCCTGTGTAGACATTCTCTCACGCACAACTCTCTCCATTCTTGAAAGTCCAATACGATACTGGTTCTGTAAAAGCTCTCCGACCGCACGGATACGACGATTTCCTAAGTGGTCAATATCATCATCCGTTCCAACACCATATTCAAGATGCATATTGTAGTTGATAGATGCAAAAATATCTTCCTTCGTGATATGCTTAGGAACAAGTTCAGAAATATTATATCTGATAAGTTCCTTAATCTCTTCAATATCGTCATTCTCGTCAAGAATCTGCTTTAAGAGAGGATAATAAACACTCTCATGTACCTCAACCTCAGCCGGGTCAACATCAGGCAGATATGCCTTAAGGTCAACCATAAGGTTAGAAAGTACCTTTGTAACTTTTTCTTCTTTTTCAACCATTACATAAGGAACTGCTGCGTTCTGAAGCTCAGTTGCAAGTTCTTCAGTAATAGTTGTTCCTGCTTCATATACTTCACCAGTTGCAGGGCTCACAGCATCCTCTGCAAGCTTGCAGCCTGTAATACGGTTTTTGAAATGAAGTTTCTTATTAAACTTATATCTTCCGACCTTTGCAAGATCATATCTCTTAGGATCAAAGAACATACCGTTTAATAAGTTTTCAGCACTGTCTACTGACAATGGCTCGCCCGGACGAAGTTTCTTGTATAATTCAAGAAGACCGTCCTGATAATTCTCGGTAGTATCTTTCTCAATACTTGCAAGAATCTTTTGCTCATCACCGAAAAGGTCCTTAATCTGTTCATTGCTTCCAAGACCCATAGCTCTAAGGAATACAGTAATAGGAACCTTTCTGTTTCTATCTACACGAACATAAAATACATCATTGGAGTCAGTCTCGTATTCCAGCCATGCACCACGATTTGGAATTACAGTTGATGAATAAAGTTCCTTACCGAATTTATCATGTCCGATCGCATAATAAATACCAGGTGAACGAACTAACTGGCTAACTATAACTCGTTCAGCACCATTGATTACAAAGGTACCTGTCGCAGTCATCAAAGGAAGATCTCCCATAAAGATCTCATGCTCTTTAATTTCTTCTGTTTCCTTATTGTGTAACCTTACTTTCACCTTTAAAGGTGCTGCGTATGTTGCATCCCTTTCCTTACACTGATCGATGTCATACTTTGTCTCATCCCTGCATAAAACAAAATCTACAAATTCGAGACTGAGATGACCACCAAAATCAGAGATAGGCGAAATATCTCGGAAAACTTCTTTTAGTCCTTCGTCCAAGAACCACTGATAAGAATTAGTCTGCAGCTCAATGAGATTTGGCATCTCCAGCACTTCCTGCTGTTTGGCATAACTCATTCTAACACCGTTACCTACTTTTACTGGGCGTATCCTGTTTTTCTCCATCGATGTTCACTCCTTAATTTTTTAGAGTATTTTGCAGTCTGACTATTTTTTTCATTAAGGACTTTTCTTTTTTAACGAACTGTGATATAATAATTAAGAAAAGCATAAAAGTATAGTCAGCCACAATAGTGCATTTTTCATGTTAGCATTAAAGGGCTGACTTGTCAAGAATTATTTTGAAATTTTGTTAAAATATGTATTTTATCAGATGTGTTGTCATTTGACAACACTTTTTTTATCTCTTTTTATGGCAGATATACATCATTTATATATCTTCGATGCAATATTCTTAAGCTTCACGGGTCCAAATTCACGGCTGTCACTGCTTTTTACTCTGTTATCTCCCATAACAAAGTATTCATCTTTGCCCAATTTAACCGGTTTTGAAGCGACTCCTGCATATCCCATCTTGTCTTTACGATAGTTTTCCTTTAATATATCTCCGTTTATATAGATATCCTCACCTTTCACCTGGATAGTTTCACCCGGCATCCCTATTATCCTCTTGATATAATACTCATCTTTTTTTCCCTCCGCCGCTGCTTTCGCCACATCGTCCTCGCCATTATCTTTTTTTACCATCTCTGATAACTGTGTCGCAAGTCTCTGTGTAAACTCAACAATATCTTCCTTATGTTTATGTCCATACGGATATATCGTGACAACATCAAAACGCTTTGGCTTCTGAAATTTATAAATTATCTTGTTTGCAATAACATTCTCTCCATCATAAAAATTATCATCCATGGAATGACCGTCTACCACCGTACGCTCAGCAGCATATGTATTTACAACATATGAACCTGTGATAGATATTGCAATAAGGAGTATAAATGATATAACAATCTTCATTGTTGTTTTTAAAAGTTTCTTCATTGTTCGTCCCACCTTTTTTATTTGTTGTGATGATGATATAATAACATTCATCAAATATAAAGTAAAGGGATATCAGATGGCAGGCAGTCTCGTTATAAGACTGCCTGTTGATTATTATTATATAGTTTTCTATGTTTCGTCAGCCCGACAAATTGGAATTTGTTGAGTTCTTTACATTCATAAAATATCAATTTGACTGGATAACAAACCATGCAAAGACATGCCAGAAATCAGTCGTTTGGTCGCTTTTATACTCTATTCCCTAATAGTTCAATCAGACATCATATTCATCTTCACAGTTAATGCAAAATGTCCCTGAACCACCTCTCATTTCTTCAGGATACTTGGCCCCACATCCTGGACACACAAATCCATTTTCATTCGTAGTCATACAATCATCGCATATAGGGTTCCCTTTATAGTCTCTATAAAACGATTCCCATTCATACCCTATTTTTTCTCCACATTCCGCACAATATATATCGAAATCAGAATCGTTATCCTCATACGAATCCTCTGTAATAGATGCAGTCTCGATCTCTGCATCTTGGTATTCAAAATCATCATTCCAATTAATTACTGTATCCAATGCTCTTGTGACTAACACATCAACTTTACCAGAACACTCATGCCTTCTTCCTGGAGAAGTAATTATTTCTTTTGTATCGTCATCTCTTCCCCAGTATTCATATGACACACCTGATATTACTATATGATAGGAAATAATATATGTTGCCATACCAGAATCTACGTCTATTCTTTCAAAACCATAAAATCCGACATCATCCAGCTCCCACTCATCTACTCCCTCTGACCCAACATGGGAATTATTCTCATCAAGAAAACTTGTTCCAGAGTAGGCAATTTCACTCCAAACAGATTCAAATACTTGCATTTGTACTTCATCTACAAAAGATTCATCTGTAGCATTCAAAATCAATGATATTGCATCTGGTGCCTCAATCATAAATTCCCTAGCAATTGCTTGGTATAGATCATATCCAACCAACGGAATCAATTTTAAATTTTTACTTAAGTCTTTTCTAATCTTGGTCTTACGCGAAAATTCTTTAACTAATTCTTTTCTAAATAGAATTCTCCCATCATCTAATTTTTCCCACCAATCTTCTTTTACATCATCTGTAACAAAAATAATGTTTTTATTATTTGATGCTGCGTATTCATACGTCTCCGCCCAAACAATTAAATCCCCATACTTACTAACGCCATCTTTTTTTGAATCTTTATACCCCGGAGGTGTTTGTGACTTATATCTATGCTCGCCCTCCTTGCATAGTTTATATATAAATAATGCAGAAGGTTCAGGCATTTTGCGAAATGAATTCATTAAATCAAGCACTTTATCTTCATTCCAGTTATTCAAGAAATCCAGATTTTGGTGTTCCACAAAATATGAATCAAATTCATCTTGAAGTTCACCAACCTTTTCTATTAAATTATCAACAAGTCCATCTATATCTGGATAACCATTTTTTGATAGTTCGTCACATTGACCCTTTATTTTATTTTCTATAATTGAAATAAGTTGATTACACGTTTCAGCCGACTTCTCTATGGATTTTACTTTTTTACCATATTCTTCTTTTCTATGTTTTTCATATTCCCAATACACATTAAATGGAATACAAACATAATCCTTTATACTGTCTAGACACTCTAAAGCAAACTCAGCATAATCTGGCGATGAACGATATATTTTCAAAAGGATATTCGCGTCCAATACAACAATATAATTTTTATTCTGAAGAAGTTCCTTTATTGCAACCATTGAATTACTTTGTCTTTCCTCATCATTTATTTCATTAGGACTTTTAACTTTTTCATCTTCCGAACCTGTTTTAATTTTCTTATCCATAACTTCTCCTTTTATACAATTCCATCCATATGCAATAAAATCTTTTTTATTGCCATACAATAACTTTTATCTCAAATCAAATTTCATAACAATTAAACCACTGTATTCCAATACAGCATCAACCATTTTAGCAAATCTACAAATTACGATTTGTTAAACTCCATGTATTTATTATACCTTGTATAAGCAAATTCTCATATCCATTTTATGTCATATTTTTGCAATATTCTTTTGGCAGAATATTATCATCTCCATTTTTATCAACCATAACATTTCACATTCTCCAAATCTCATACCCCTGTATTCTTGCCGAGTCATACACCGGATGCAATTTTTCCTCCAAAACCTTAATAAACGCTTCTCTGTCATTTTCGGCAATGTATAATTCTTCCATCGACCACGGCATCACAAGATTATCTCTCTGACATTTCTTAAATTTGTCCATTATCTTTTCGCTGCTTTTTGCACTTTCATACATCATATATTGATTTTTTGCAAACAGTTCAAAATATTTCCACTGTGGCAGATTATTACTCTTGCTTGAATTAAGCGAACTATCCATAGGAAGTAAATTCCACAGTTCATCATTTGCCACAAACGACCACGGCACAAAATGATCTATATCAAAATCATCTAATCCAAGCAATTTTTCAGAATATATATCATATACGGGTTTTGTCTCGATTATAGTATTCCACAAATTTCTTACATATCTTAATTTTCTCTGTTTATTATTTTCAGGAACAAGTTTATAGATTATCCCCGGTACACCAGGATTTCTCCCTTGCAAATACCGTACTTTTTTCACTTCTATCCAGCCTGAAATCGTGACAAAATTGTCCATGAAAAAATTCTGCCATTCCTCATTGATAACGACACGCTTTTTCAAGCCTGCTCCATTCGTTATCTGATATGGAATACATTCTTTCTTATTTAACTGCTCAATATAAGCTATCAATCTCTTTTTTTGATCCCATATCCTGTCATTTCCTTTAACTTCGTGCATAAACGGAGACAGCATACGATAAGGCACATTCTTCGTCAACTGGTCTTTTTCACCATGCAGCTCCCTGTCATTTTCTTTAACAGCCAATATAATCGTATCTCTGTCCGCATCATTTGGAATATTTGTCAACTGCGACAATTTGATAACCGCTCTTTCCAAACTATTCATTATTTTTCCCGAAGCATTTTTAGGACCGAGATGCAGATGATATTCAACAACAGAATACCACGCATCTGCTATCATCTGATTTATAAGGTCATCAAAGACAATTTCTGTCTTTCCAAGCGAAAATAATTTTAACAATGCATCAAGCCAATAGAATTTATAACATTCTGTCGTATCGTCAAGCATATGTATGAAGCTGTCTATATTCAAGTCATTTTTATATTTTAAATGCTGTATATCCAAATTTTACCACCTCAAATATTAAAATTGGACAATATTTATCTATATGCTATTATAGCATCATACTTATATGATTACAATTTATACCTATTATCTATTTTTCTTTTTAAAACAATCTAACCGCAAAAAATATATGGCAATATCCAAGTCTGCTCACTATTTTATTATATATTTTTATGTCAGAATATCCTTTTTATTTCTCTTCCTGATTTTTCAACCAAACAGCATCCATCGCTTCCACTCTGTTCTTATCCTCTCCGCACCAACACATTCAGCCACTTTTCCTCTCCTCTGCCTACTCTCACATCCGATGTTATCCACTGTTCTTCAAGAGCTGCTCCATCTGTTTTTTTTATCAATTCTTTGAATGTTTCTTCGGTCATATCGGTAAAATATCTGCCGTTACGCTCCCCCGAAAAATTTCCATACTTAAATGACGCATATATAATCCCGTTCGGTTTCAATGCTGTCGTCATTTTATTCATAACATTTTCAAGTTCATCCTTTGTCAGATGAAGTATCGACGAGCACGCCCATATACCGTCATATTTTTCTTTTACATTAAGTTCAGTAAACATCATATTTTTGACGGAAATCCCCGTGTATTCACTCGCCCGCCTGCACATCTCTTTTGAACCGTCAACCGCATCCACCTTATAGCCGTTATCGAGAAAATATTTTGTGTCTCTGCCTGAACCGCATCCAAAATCAAGAATAAATGCCCCTTTATCCAGCTTCTCAATAAATTTTTTCTGAGTTTCCTCAAAATCCACCTGTAATGTACTTGCGACAAATTTATCCGCATTTAAGTTGTAATAATCAAGTGTATTATGCACATTATTTTTTTCTTTTACACAATCAAAATGGAAACTTTCGAGAATTTCATTTGAAGCTGTCCTGTCAATTATCTGCTTTACCAGAGTTTCAAGTTTAGATTTTTTAGTATAATCCGCCGGAACAAAATATTTTATCCTGTTTTCTTCGAGCATATTAAAAACTTTTGTCTTGTCTTTCGTTTTTGAATCATAGACACCTATTGAATGTCCGCCGTTTATATTTACGAGCTTCATGCATGGAATATCCGTCTCGCTGTCGCCGATATAGACCATATTGCGGAACGGAACTCTGTATTCATTTGGCTTAAAGTAATCATTCACCCTTGAATCATTTACATCAAGTATTCCCTTTTCTATCCTGAACAAAAACTGCGTTTTATTGGTGTAATTTACCACCTGTGCAGGCCACACGGCGACCCCGCTCTCATCAAAATAAAACGAACTCGCATAAATCTTTTTAAATTTGTCTGCAACTTCCGTGCCTTCTATCATCTCTTTTAATCCCGATGAAATAATATAGTGTTCAACCTTTACGCCCTTTTTTTCACCGTAATCATTTATCCTATCAAACCATGTTGCCACACCCGGATAAAGTTTAACTTTTGCCCCGTCATTATGTAAAGTTTCTTTTGTAAAAAGAACTTTCCCCCTCGATTTCTCTGCCATCAGATACATATAAGCAAGATTTCTGTCCATCTCATTTTTTTCTGAAAGTTCGTTTGACTCTCTCCAAAAATCGTCAACCTCATAATCAATCGACTGGATATAGCCCTGTGCCTGCATATCATCAGGCGACAGTGTCTTGTCAAAATCATAGCATATCGCCAAAACCGGATTATCTGGTTCATTTTCTTTTATCATAAGCAACTCTCCTCCATCCTTCGCCCAAAACAATATTACTGGTTTTATTATATGATGCAAGGGTCAAAATACCTTTTGACCCCAATATCATTATATAATAATGCCTTTCACTTTACAACCACGCCCCTTACACACGCTAAATACAACTCTAATGTACCATAAAGTCTGCTGCCAATCTGAACACCTGCTCCGCCGTAAGTTCCATATTTTTTACGGCATTTTCCGTTCGCATTGCTTTTTCCAATGTTGTCGCTCCACGCACTATCGGGAAAAATGCATCTATTCCGTTTGCATTGCACAAAACCGCATCGTCAGATACACTCCCCGCAAACGCTATCACTTTTTTATTGTATTTCTTTGCCAGTCCTGCCACACCTATCGGTGCTTTCCCCATCACGGTCTGGCTGTCGAGCCGTCCCTCTCCCGTCACTACAATATCAGCCATTTTTATCTTTTCTTCCATATCGGTTGCCTGCATAATAAGTTCAACTCCCGGTTTAAGTTCCGCATTTAGATATGAAAGAAATGCAAAACCAAGACCGCCAGCCGCACCTGCTCCCGCAATATCTTCACATGATACACCAAGTTTTTCCGCTGTTTTTTCTGCAAAATGTTTCATTGCCCTATCAATAACAGGCTTCATCTCATCGGTCACACCTTTCTGCGTACCAAATATATAGGTCGCACCGTTTTCACCGCACAGCGGATTATCAACATCACACGCAACCTGAAATTTAACTTTTGAAATCAGAGGATTCACTTTATCATCAACAATCTTTTCTACTTTTCCAAGTGATGATGCACCAAGTCCCACATCTTTCCCGTTTTTATCAAGAAATTCATATCCAAGTGCCTTAAGCATACCAATACCGCCATCATTTGTCGCACTACCGCCTATTCCGATAATGATATTTTCTGCACCTCTTTTAATCGCATCAAAAATCATTTCACCGACACCAAAAGTCGTGGCGGCTAACGGATTTTTTTCATGCACAAGTGTAATTCCTGCTGCCGAAGCCATCTCCATAACTGCCTTTTTGCTCCCGTCAAGCCATCCATAATAGCAATCTGTTTTTTCACCAAGAGGACCGGTCACCGTAAGGCTTATCTTTTCGCCATCCATCCCATCGGTCAGTGCGTCTGTTGTCCCCTCTCCACCATCAGCAAGAGGACATACCAACACATCCGCATCAGGAACAGCCTTTAAAATCCCTTTTTTCGCTGCTTCGCCTGCCTGCATTGAAGTCATACTTCCCTTAAAAGAATCTATTGAAATCAGTATGTTCAATTTTTACCTCCCAGAAATCATAATCATAAGTTACCATCAAATTTATCTTCCACTCCAGCAAAAACATTCTATATTTTTATCCGATTTTTTCTTATATAATATCATCCCATGATATTTATGTAAAGAATAGCCAATAAATTCGCGGCAAACATTAGTCTACATACTTGCATATATTCTCTGTTCACACTATACTAAAAAAGGGCAAAACCAGCGTTTTGCCCTGACATCCACACTACATTACAAGCGTTTTCCTATACACTAAAAACAGTTATTGTTCGCTTTTTTAATGCGGACAACTAACAAATTATAAAACCATAGGTAAATGCGAAACTAATTATATGTTGTGTTAATTGCACAGATATAACAAATAAATACCTAATTATAAAACAAAAACGAAAGGGGTACAAATATATGGCTGATAACAATACTGAAAGCATGAAAGACTTTGAAAAGGAACTTGAAAGTTCTTTTAAAGTAATAAAAGAGGGTGACATTTTAGATGTTACCGTTATAGGAATTTCTGAAACAGAACTCACTGTCGATTTGAATTATTATACAGAGGGTATCGTTCCTCTTGAAGAATGTAGTGATGACCCTGCTTTTTCCATCAAAAACGACTGCAATATCGGTGATACTATCCGTGCAATGGTTATTGACGCTGAGGGTGACAACGGAGCCGTCATCTTATCAAAAAAAGCTGCCCACAATCTTCTTGTATGGGATGAACTCAAAAATGATATGGCAAACCGCACTGTTTTTTCCGTCAAGATTACCGAAGCAAATCCAGGTGGTGTGACAGGTTTTGTCAAGGGAGTTAAAGCATTTATTCCCGCTTCAAAAATCGGTCTTGACTATGTTGAGGACACTGAAAGCTATGTCGGCATGACTTTAAATGCGATTATCATTACCGCTGACGCAAACGAAAAAAGACTTGTCCTCTCAGCAAAAGAAATCGCAAGAGAAAACGCTGTGCTTGAACATTCGCAGAAAGTTTCAAAACTCGCAGTTGGCGAAACCGTTTCTGGAAAGATTGTGCGCATGGAATCATATGGAGTCTTTATTGAAATAGGTGAAGACCTTATAGGACTTTGTCATATATCACAGATTACAAATAAATTTATCAAATCTCCAAAGGAAGTTGTTAAACTCGGTGATACTGTATCTGCAAAAATAATCGCTCTTGATGGTGACAGGATATCACTCAGCATGAAAGCACTTGAGAATGATATTCCTGACGAAGAAGAAGATACATACGAAATTCCTGACGAATTTCGTGCAGATAAGGAAGAAAAAGCTGATGAAAATCCTTTTGCGAAGCTGCTCAAAGGAATAAAACTGTAATATACATCTGTGTCAATCGAGGATGTATAACAAATAATGCCACTGGCACGCACTCTCTACATCGTCGCTCGCAGCAGTACATATGTCAATAAAAAACATTGACCCGTCAGCAAAATACGCTGATTAAGAAAAGATACCGTTACCTTATGCACCATGTCCATCCGGACAATGGTGCTTTTGTTATTGCTGTCAGAAAGTATATATGGAATCACAATGTAGATTTTCCACTCTTTCTAAAAAGTATGTTTGATGTAAACAAGCAGCTTCTTGACGGTTCGGAAGAAGCAAAACAGCTTTTTCATGTATCAACCCTATCCGGTCACCTATTTTTATGTCTGCTATCCGCCTTATTCCCGTCCCTCAGGAATATCTTTTATAATGTCATTCCAGATTTTTATAAGAAATGTAAGTGACACAATAAATGACATAACCTCTGCAATTGGAAACGACCACCATACCATATGAAGTCCGCCAAATTTTGCAAGAAGATACGCAGCCGGCACGAGAACTACAAGCTGACGCATGATTGATACGACCATACTAAACACTGCTTTTCCAAGTGCCTGAAATACGGTTCCTGCAATAATACAGAACCATGCAATCAGATAATGTACACCTATCGTTCTAAGTGCAGGCACACCTATCTTAAGCATATCATCAGAGGCATTAAACAATCCGAGCAATGCCTGTGGAATACTCTCAAAAAGAACAAATCCAATAAATGTAAGACAAAAAGCCGTCACAAGACTTACTTTTATCGTCTTTACCATACGCTTACGCTGTCTCGCACCATAATTGTAGGCAATAATGGGTGTAATTCCGTTGTTCAGACCAAATACAGGCATAAAGAAAAAGCTTTGCAGCTTAAAATAAACACCAAAAACAGCCGTAGCCGTTGATGAAAACTCAATAAGAATACGGTTCATGCAATATGTCATAACAGAGCCGATAGACTGCATTATAATAGAAGGTATTCCAACTGCATAAATCGTTCCGATAATCTTAAAATCAGGCTTAAATCCCTTAAATTGAAATCTAACTTCATGATTAAATTTGTGATTACAGGTTCCTGCAACAAGCCCTGCAACACACTGACCGATAACGGTTGCAACAGCAGCTCCTGTCACTCCCATTTTAGGAGCACCAAACATACCGAAGATTAAAATCGGATCTAATATAATATTTGTAACCGCACCGCTGAGCTGGGAAGTCATACTAAAAATCGTGCGTCCTGTCGATGTGAGAAGTCTCTCAAAAAACACCTGCGTGAAAATACCAAACGAAAAAATCATGACCGTGCTAAGATAATCAACTCCCATAGTCATAATCTCAGCATCGGCACTTCCCACCTGACTTCTGTAAAAAGGCTTCACTACGGTAAATCCAAGTATTAGAAAAATAATATAACTTACCGCATATATAAATGCTGCATTTGTCGCCGTTTTATTAGCTTTCTTAAAATCTTTCTCCCCGAGAGACTTAGACAAAAGTGCATTCATACCTACACCGGTTCCCGTAGCTACCGCAATAAGAAGCGTTTGCAAAGGGAATGCAAGTGAAACCGCCGTCAAAGCATTCTCCGATAATTTTGCGACAAATATACTGTCAACAATATTGTATAATGCCTGCACCATCATCGAAACCATCATCGGCAGTGACATATTGAAAACCAGTTTTCCTATTGGCATAATCCCCATCTTATTTTCCTGAATAGGGGCTGAAGATTGTTGATTACTCATTTTTTACTCCTTTCGTGTAACAAAAACATTTTACCAGTCAGGCAGATATTTACAATCCACTCTGCTTCTTAATAGTTTTAGACATTTTTTCTTTTGAATCTGTACTTTTTGCTTTGTCGTACAGTTGTTTATATTACCACGAAAGACATAGTAAGGGCAAGTCGTTAGGAAATGCTCGTTTTGTGAAAACATTATTTCTCTAACCACTGTTTTATAGTTTCTTCATCCATATCTACAGCACTTGCTATTAAAGAAATATCCATTCCCATATCATTTAATTTTTCTACCGTTTTTTTCTTCTCAGCCATAGCTTTTTTTACAGCCTCCTCTGTAGCTTTTTTTGCTGCCTCTTTTGCTGCCTCTTTTGCTGCTTCTTTCGCTTTTCTCTCGGCATATTCCTCTACACTTTTACACATCTTCTCGTCCTCCTCACCATGTTTTAATTCTTTCATTCTTCTTGATATATTTGGAAATTTATCATCCCTGAAATCTGTTTTTAGAAAACATTGCATGAGGTCACTTATCAGACTATCATCTGCCACTTCAGTATTGACATATACTGACATAAGACCATCATTTACCAGATTGCCTGTTTCCCTTATAACATTTTCTACATGATACACTGTTTTTCCTGCTCCAAACATATCGAACTCGGATATATAAATTACTATTACATCCTTAACATCCTCAAATTCATCACCCGGTTCAGATTTATTAATTGTTATTGTTGATGCATTATAACGCACGCGTTTTACATGATTGCAATTATCTGATCTCTGTATTTCTATATTATATACTTTATCTTCAACACCTTCAAT